>NZ_JBHGXH010000323.1:0-89552 GCF_041936445.1 Candidatus Darwinibacter acetoxidans
GCGGCGAGATGTGGTATTCTTATGTTCAGGAACCATAGCTAAACCCTCCGTATCGTGTTAGTTTGGTTACCAACATCATACAGGGTTTCTGGCTGTGGTTCCATTCATTTCTTCGTGTTGCATTTCATTCTACAATGAGCCCCACCTAGGAATTGCAACTTAGTACTTGCCAGGGTTTGAGGTATGTAGTAGCATGAATATGCCGCTGTGCAGTAATATTAACTGGAGAACGTGGAGAAGGAGGTGACCTAACATGGGAGATTTTGACGAGAGGATTTTTGAAAAGGTCAAGACAATCATCGTGGAACAGTTGGGGATCAACGAGGCGGAGGTAACGCCAGATGCCTCCTTTGTGGAAGATCTGGGAGCTGACTCACTGGATGTGGTGGAACTGATTATGGCTCTCGAAGAGGAATTCGACCTGAAGATCACCGATGAGGAAGCCGAGAAAATCGCAACGGTGCGCGATGCGGTGATATATATTTCCGAGCAGTTGTAAGGTGTAAGGTCCCAAAGCCGCTTTGCTTTGGGACCCTTGAGATCAAAGGAGGGTACCATGAACCTGGAGAAGGAGTTGATCCAGGCTGTCCAGGAGAAACTGGGCTATCACTTCCAAGAGCCGCGCCTTTTGGAGCTGGCCCTCACGCACCGTTCGGTGGCCCATGAGCCCCAGAGCAACAACGAACGCCTGGAGTTGTTGGGCGATGCGGTGCTGCAGCTCACGGTGAGTACTTACCTGTACCGGCGCTTTCCCCAGATGCCCGAGGGTGAGCTGGCCAAGACCCGCTCCCTCTTGGTGCGGGAATCCACGTTGGCGGAGATCGCCCGGGAGCTGGAGCTGGATCGCTATCTGCAGGTGGGGGAAGGGGAACGGCGCAGCGGAGCGCAGCAGAGGGATTCGCTGCTCTGCGATGTGCTGGAGGCGGTGTACGGCGCCATCTACCTGGATGGCGGCTTTGCCCGGGCCCAGGAGGTGATCCTTCGCCATCTGCCGGCCTGGGATGCGGGGGAGCTGGCCCTGCTGGATGCCAAGTCGACCCTGCAGGAGTACTTCCAGCAGAGGGCCAAGAAACTCCCCGTGTACACCTTAGTGCAGGAGAGCGGGCCGGATCACGATAAGCGCTTTGTGGTGGAAGTGCACTTCGAGGGAGAGTTTCTAGGTGTCGGCAGCGGTACCACAAAAAAAGAAGCCGAGCAGGCAGCGGCTAGACAAGCCCTGGCCAGACTCGGTCTTCAGTAGCGGCGGTGTTGGGTGATAATCACACCCACCCTGGTTAGGGTAGCGGGATAGTGCTGCAGGGTGTTGGGCTCCAGCACATGCCCATCGATCACTTTGCCAATGAGGAAGCGCTGCTCGGTCTTGAACAGCATCCACTGCCCCTTTTCCGGGACGGCCGCTTCACAGATAATCAGGACATCATTCGCCAAAAACCAGGGACTGTATTCGTTGGTGCCCACGCTGATGGCGAACAAGCCCTGTGGTTGGGGATGGCTGTGCAGGTAAAACCATTCCCCCATGGGCTTTTTTTGTCTGGGATTCCAGCTGAAGAGGGGCAGGCAGACCAGATAATGGGCTTTCCCGCCGATCTCCACGGAAAAGGGGCTGGGCAGGGCGCTTTCTTCACCGAGCACCAGCCGTTTAAACTCGTTGATACCCCGGATGTTTCCCTTTTCCAACCAATAGTAAACCGATTTGCTGTCGGCGAATTTGAGCTGGGCTGCAATTTCTCGCACGGTGATGCTGGGATTCTGCTTGATCAGTGCTGCCATCTGGGCTAGGTAGTTCGAATACTGCAACTCAACCGCCTCTCCTCATTGGTTTTCATTAAGACATTCCCCGCCCAAAAACCAAAAACCTTTACATAAGCTCTGGTTGAAAGCGCCCCTAGGTGCGCCTTTGGTCCGGGAAATATCCATAGACTATGGAAGGAAAGGCGGCGGGAGATCCTCCCCGAGGAATGTTGGGCTGAGCCATGCATATACATGGACTAGGTAAGCCTGGACAGAGAAGGGGAGGTCGATGCCATGCAGCGCGACAACCAGGCGGTTGACTTGGAACTGATTCGGCGGGTGCGGGCTGGCGAGGAAGGCGCCCGGGAGAGCCTGGTGTTGAAATACATACCCATGGTGAAGTACATCATCCGCAACTACTACTCATCCTTCCTGGACTTTGAGGATCTGGTGCAGGAAGGGCTCATCGGCTTGCTCAGCGCCATTGAGGAATACAAACCGGAACGCTACGATGTGAAGTTCAGCTCCTTTGCTTATCTGTGCATCATCAGGCGGGTGTACAACGTCATCAAACAGTCCACCGGAAACAAGCACCGCCTCCTTAACGAAGCCGCCTCGCTGCAGACCCCCGTGGGCAGCGATGATGGCCGGACTATGCTGGATTTTGTGGCGGCTCCCCTCAACCAGTTCGACCCGGAGAAAGTGCTGGAGGAAAAATACGTGGACGAAGTGATCGGCCAGGTGCTGCGCAACCACCTCTCCCTTTTGGAGTACGCGGTGATCAGCCGCCTGCTCAAGGGTTACTCCGCCCGGGAGATCGAGGAGGAGATCGGTGTGGGGCTCAAAGTCATCGACAACGCAAGGACCCGGGTGCGCGCCAAGCTGCGCAGGCTCTTGGAGGAATACGGCTCGCTGCTCAGCCCCCAGGTGCCCACCGATGTGCGCCGGCGGGAGGATCTTTATCTGCAGCTTCCCTTGGGCAGGTAGCGGGAAGCAGTTCTTTTTTCTTCCAAGGTATGGTACAATGGGCAGGGATTAGTACTGGTCTTGGAGGAATTTTATGCGTCTTAAGCGCCTGGAAATCCAAGGGTTCAAATCGTTCGGGCAGCCGGTGACCCTGGAGTTCGGCCCGGGCATCACCGCCATTGTGGGCCCCAATGGAAGCGGTAAGAGCAATATCTCCGACGCCCTCCGCTGGGTGCTGGGGGAGCAGAGCGTGCGCAGCCTGCGGGGCAGCCGCCTGGAGGATATCATCTTCGCGGGTTCCGACGGCAAAAGGCCCGTGGGCATGGCGGAGGTGCGGGTCACCTTAGACAACTCCGACGGCTATCTGCCCCTGGATTACTCGGAAGTGACCATCACCAGGCGGGTCTACCGCTCTGGAGATAGCGAATTTTTCATCAACAAGCAGAGCTGCCGCCTGAAGGATATCCAAGATCTTTTCACCGATACCGGTTTAGGGCGGGAAAGCTATGCCGTGGTGGGCCAGGGCCAGATCGATCAGGTGCTCAGCGTGCGCTCGGAAGACCGCCGCATCCTCCTGGAGGAAACCGCGGGTATAGTCAAATACAGGCAGCGTAAGGAAGAGGCCCTGCGCAAACTGGAAGAAACCAGTGTGGACCTGCTCCGGGTGACCGATGTCCTCCACGAGCTGGAAAGCCAGCTGGGACCCTTGGAAGAGCAGGCTAAACAAGCGCGCCTTTATCTCTCCTTGGCTGACCAGCTGCGCGCAGCCGAGCTGGATTATTACCACCTGGTGTGGGAATCCCTCAGCCGGCGGGCGGTCAAGGTGGAAGAAGACCATCAGCGCCTGCAGGCGGAATACGCCGCGGGCAAGCTGCAGCAGGACAGCCTGGAGGATCGGGCCGCGGCCTTGGAAGCCCAGGAGAACCTCCTGCAGGAAGAGATCGAAGCCAAGCGGCAGGAACTTGCCGAGCTCATGGAGGCCTACCAAGAGACCCTCCACAGCATCGAGCTCCATAGGGAGCGGGTGAAAAACCAAAAAGTTCGCCGGGAGCAGCTGGATGCCTTAGTCGGTGCCAAGGAGGGAGAACTGGCCCTCCTTGCGCAGGAGGAGGACAAGCTCCGCGGCGAGCTGGAGGGTCTTTTGGAACAGCTGCGGGCCCAGGAGCAGGCGGTGGCCAGTGCGGCCAAAGCCGTTTCTGGCCTCCAGGAGCGGCAGAGGCAGGCCCGGGGCGCGGTGGATCGGCTCAAGGACGAGTTCTTTGAGTTCATGCGGGAGCTGGCCGATAAGCGCAACTTCCAGCGCAGCTTCCACCAGCGGCGGGAAGGCCTGGAGCAGCAGCTGAGCCGGGCGGACCAGGAGCTTGCTGAAGCGGAAGAACGCCTCGCTGCCCTGGAAGCTGAACTGCAGGCGCTCCAAAGGCGGGGAGAAGAAATACAGGAGCTGCTTCGCCGGCAGGCCGGGCAGGAGCGGGAGCTTAAGGCCCAGGCCGCCGCGCTGGAGGCGTCGCTCCAGGCCCTGGAGGGGCGCCGCCGGGAGCTGGAGGCCCAGCAGGCTCGCCTCACGGCGCGCCTGCGCACCCTGCAGGAGCTGGAGGAAGGCTACGAAGGTTACGCCGCGGGCGTGCGCCGCATCCTCCAGAGTTCAGAGATGTCCCCTTTGGTCCTGGGTACGGTGGCCGATGTGATCCAGGTGCCCGAGGGCCTGGAGACCGCTTTGGAAGTGGCCCTGGGCTCGGGCCTGCAGAACCTGATCACAGAAGGGGAAAAGGAAGCGAAAGCCCTCATCGCCTGGCTGCAGAAGGTGCAGGGGGGTAGGGTTACCATCCTGCCGCTGGAGACGGTGCAGGGCTCCGAGTTTTCGCCGCAGGCCAGAGCCCTTTTAAGCCAGCCCGGGGTTTTAGGACCCGCCCTGGAGCTCATTGGCTGCGAAGCCCGCTTCCGGCCGGCCCTGGCCTCCCTCTTGGGGCGGGTGGTGATCACCGAGGATCTGGATACCGCCCTGCGCCTTAGGCGGACGCTCAAGCAGTTTGCCCGCATCGTGACCAGGGACGGCTCGGTGGTCTTTCCCACCGGCGCCATGACCGGCGGCAGCTGGAATGCCCGCACCGCGGGGCTGCTGGCCCGCAAGGGCGAGCTCACCAGGCTGGAAAGGGAGCTGGAAGCCCTAGCCGGCAAGCTGGCTGCGGTCCGGCAGGAGCAGGGCCAGCTCTCAGGGCAGCTGGCCCAAAACGAAGCCTCTTTGAACCAGCTCCAAGGGGAGATCGTCGAGGCTAAGCTCGCCCTCCAGGGAGCAGCCCAAAAAAAAGAGCAGGTGGGCAGGGAGCGGGAAAGGCTGGCCTTAAGCTCCCGGGAGCTTAAGGCCAGGCTGGCGGATCTGCAGGGGGCCCTGGACGCCTTAAGTGCCGAGTATGAGCAGGCCGCCGCGGAGGTTAGCCAACTGGAGCTGGAAGAGCAGCTCCTCAGGGAGCACATCCACAAGGAGGAAGAGGGCTTGGCGGAGCTGGCCGCTTCCCTGGAACAGCTCAGTCAAGAACATACCGGCCAGCAGCTGCACCTAGTGGAGCTGAAGGGCCTTTTGGAAAACAAACGCACGCAGCTGAGCAACCTGGTGCGGAGAAAAGAGGAAGCCCTGGCCGCGGTGGACCAGGCCCAGGGGGAAATGACGGAGCTCGCCGCGCAGCAGCGGGAAAATGAAGCCTACATAGAACAAGCCGCCGCGGGCAATGCCCAGCGCCAAGTGGATCAGCAGGAACTCCGCCGGGAGCTGGAGGAGAAGCTTGCGGCCCGCCAAGGGCTGCAGCAAGAAAAGGCGGAGCTCGGGGCAGAATTAAAGGAGGTGCAGCGGGAGCAGCTGCGCCGGGAAAGGGCCCTCTACAGGCTGGAAGTGGAACTGGGTCAGCTGGAGAGCCAGGAGGAGCAGGTAAGAGAAACCCTGGCTGAACGGGGGCTTTCCCTGGCGGCCATTCTCAACCGGGAGGTACAGGCCAAAGAGCCGGAGCTGAAGGCCAGAATCGAAGAACTGCGGCAGCAGATCCGGGACCTGGGCCTGGTCAACCCCACGGCCCATGAGGAATACGAGCGGGTCCTGGAGCGCTGTTCCTTCCTGGAGAACCAACTGGCGGATCTCAATGAGGCCCGGGCCGGCCTTTTGGATGTGATCAGCGAAATGGATAAGCTCTGCCGCACCAGGCTGCAGGAAGTGTTTGACCAGGTGCGCCTGGAGTTCCAGAAGCTGTTCAGCTGGCTGTTCCAGGGCGGCAGTGCCGATCTGGTCATGACCGACCCGCAGTCCATTCTGACCACGGGCATTGATGTCTTGGCCCGACCCCCCGGGAAGAAGCTCCAGAACCTGCTGCTGCTTTCCGGTGGAGAGCGGGCCCTGACCGCCATCGCCCTGCTCTTTGCCATCAGGCGGGTCAAACCGGTACCCTTTTGGGTGCTGGATGAGATCGATGCCACCCTGGATGAGAGCAACCTCCACCGCTTCAACCAGCTCATGCAGGAGTTTGCCCAGGATACGCAGTTTTTGGTGGTCACGCACCGCCAGACGACCATGGAAAGTGCCCATACCCTCTACGGGGTAACCATGGGAGAGGAAGGGGTCTCCCAGATCATCTCAGTGGCATTGAAACAGGAGGAGTAACAAGTGTTTTGGAAGCGTATGTTCGGTGACAAGTCCGCCTCCGAAAAGGCCCAGGAAGCCAGCGGGGAACAGGAGAGCGGTTTTTTTCGCAAACTAGTCAGCGGTCTGGAAAAGACCAAACAGAATTTGGTGGCCAAGGTGGAACAGATCACCAGCGGCCGCAAGGTGGATGAGGCCCTCTTTGAGGAGCTGGAGGAGGTGCTCATCCAGGCGGACTGCGGGGTGGCCACGGCCATGTTCCTCGTGGACCAGCTCAGGGAAAGGGCCCGCACGGAAAGGATTACCGAGGCCGAGGAGCTGAAAACCATCCTCCAGGATGAGATGGTGGCCCTGTTGGAGAAAAACGCGGCGCCCCTGAAAACGCCCGGGGAAAAGCCCTATGTGATCATGGTGGTGGGGGTAAACGGCGCGGGCAAGACCACCACCATAGCTAAGCTGGCCCACCGTTTCAAGCAGGAAAACGCCAAGGTGCTCCTGGCCGCGGCGGATACCTTCCGGGCAGCGGCCATCGACCAGCTGGGCGTGTGGGCTAACCGCCTGGGTGTGGAGCTCATCGCCCATCAGGAAGGATCTGACCCGGCCGCGGTGGCCTTCGATGCCGTGAGCGCCGCCAAAGCCCGGGGCAGTGATGTTTTGATCATCGACACCGCGGGCCGCCTGCAAACCAAGGTGAACCTCATGGCGGAGCTGGGCAAGATTCACCGGGTCGTCCAGCGGGAACTGGGCCGGGACCTGGATGAAGTGCTGTTGGTGGTGGATGCCACCACCGGGCAGAACGCGCTCTCCCAGGGGAAGATCTTTCAGGAAGCGGTGCCCCTCACCGGCATTGCCCTCACCAAACTGGATGGCACCGCCAAGGGCGGCATCGTCCTGGCCCTCGCCAGCGAGCTGGAGCTCGCGGTGAAGCTGGTGGGAGTGGGGGAACAGTACGAGGACCTACAGGATTTCGATGCCCGGGCCTTTGTGGCTGCCCTCTTCGGCGGAGGGGAGAGTTAAGTTTTTGGGGTGTCAAGAGATAGTGCTTGACAAGACCCCCGGGGCTGGCTATACTTAGGTAGTGTAAAGTGATTATGCTTAACAGGAGATGGCCATGGAAAAGACGCTCCGCATGAGCCTGCTGTTTGACTTTTACGGCGCCCTGTTGACAGAGCGTCAGCAGGATGTGTTCCAGCTCTATTTCGGCGACGATCTCTCCCTGGGGGAGATCGCCGAGGAGCTGCGCATCTCGCGCCAGGCCGTGTACGATACCTTGCGGCGGGTGGGCCTGATTCTCGAGGAGTTCGAAGCTAAGCTGGGCCTGGTGCAGAAGCACCAAGAGCGGCAGCGCATTTATGAAGAGCTGCTCACGCTTTTGGCCCAGGTGCGCAGCCGCTGCGGAGATCTGCCTGAACTAGCAGCCATGGAAGAGCAAATCCAAAAAGCGCGCGCCGCGAGTTAGGAGAGACTGGCATGGCTTTTCAAAACCTATCATCCCGCCTGCAGGAGACCATGCGCAAACTGCGGGGCAAGGGCCGCCTCAGTGAAAAAGATGTGGACCAGGCCCTGCGGGAGATCCGCTTAGCCCTCTTGGAGGCGGATGTTAACTACAAAGTGGTGCGGGATTTCATCGCCCATGTCAAAGAGCGGGCCACGGGCCAGGAGGTGCTGGGCAGCCTCACCCCGGGCCAGCAGGTGATCCGCATCGTCAACGAAGAACTCACCCAGCTCATGGGGGGTACCCAGGCCAAGCTGACCCTGGCCAGCCAGCCCCCCAGCGTGATTATGCTGGTGGGCCTGCAGGGCTCCGGCAAAACCACAACCAGCGGCAAGCTGGCCCGGCTGCTCAAAAGCCAGGGACACCGGCCCCTTTTGGTGGCCTGTGACGTCTACCGCCCCGCGGCGATCAAGCAGCTCCAGGTCCTGGGTGAACAGCTGGAAATCCCGGTGTTCAGCATGGGCGAGCAAAACCCGGTGGATATCGCCAAGGCCGCCTGCAGCCACGCCCGCCGCTTCGGCAATGATGTGGTTCTTTTGGATACCGCGGGCCGCCTGCACGTGGATGAAGAGCTCATGGACGAGCTGGTGGAGATCAAGTCCGCGGTCAATCCCGTGGAAATCCTGCTGGTGGTTGATGCCATGACCGGCCAGGATGCGGTGAATGTGGCCGAGGCCTTCAATGAGCGCTTGGAACTGGGCGGAGTGATCCTCACCAAGCTCGACGGCGATGCCCGGGGCGGCGCGGCCCTGTCGGTGAAGGCGGTGACGGGTAAGCCCATTAAGTTCGTGGGGGTCAGCGAGAAAATGGACGGCTTGGAGCCCTTCCATCCCGACCGCATGGCTTCCCGGATTTTGGGCATGGGTGATCTCCTCACCTTGATCGAAAAGGCCGCCCAGGCCGTGGACCAGGAAAAAGCGGAGAAGATGGCGGCCAAACTCAAAGAGGCCGAGTTCACCCTGGAGGATTTCCTGGAGCAGATCGGCCAGATGAAGGAGATGGGCCCCATCGACCAGCTCATGGGGATGATCCCGGGCCTGGGGGCTAAGCAGCTCAGGGGTTTGGAAGTGGATGACAGCCACTTGAAGAAAATCGAGGCCATCATCAACTCCATGACACCGGAAGAGCGCCGCAGACCGGAGATCATCGGCGGTTCCAGGCGCAAGAGGATCGCCTTGGGATCGGGCACCAAGGTGCAGGATGTGAACCGCCTGCTCAAGCAGTTTGCCCAGACCAAGCAGATGCTGAAGCAGTTTGCCAGCCCCAAAGGGCGCAAGAAAAGGGGAATGTTTTCCCTGTTCCAATAGATGCAGCTTGCTAAGTGGGAGGTGAGGGACAATGGCAGTGAAAATCCGTCTGAAGAGAATGGGCGCGAAGAAGAGGCCGTTTTACCGCTTGGTTGTGGCCGATTCGCGAGCCGCTCGGGATGGCGCGTTCATCGAGAGCATAGGCTACTACAACCCCATCGCCGAACCTGCGGAGATTGAAATCGACGAGGAGAAGGCGTTGGATTGGTTGCGAAAGGGTGCCCAGCCCTCGGAGACAGCAAAGTCGCTGTTGAAGCGTACGGGAATTCTGGAGAAGTTTGCCGCATCCCGTAAGGAAGGGTAGGAGGTCAGTGTGAAGAACTTAGTTGAATTTATCGGCAAGTCTCTGGCCAGCCATCCAGAAGAGGTCGTGGTGGACGTCCGGGAGAAAGGTCGCGAACTGGTCTATACCCTGTATGCGGCGCCTGATGATATGGGGCGCCTGATCGGCAAGGGTGGGCGTATTGCCAACGCCATCCGCACCGTGGTGAAAGCCTCCGCCATCAAATCAGGGGTTCAGGTCCATGTGGAAATCGAAGAAAGACAAGCCTAAGTGGATTGTCGTGGGGGAAGTGGTCGCCAGCTGGGGCAACCGCGGCGAGGTGAAGATCATTGCCCACACGGAGTTCCCCGAGCGCTTTCAGCAGATGGAGGCGGTGCGGTTGTTTCCCCGGGACAGCGACGAACCGGTGGGTTCGTTTCCCCTGGAGTCCTGCCGGGGACACAAAGACGGCCTGCTTCTCAAGCTCAAGGATGTGGACAGCATTGACCAGGCGGAAAAGCTGCGGGGCATGCTGATCAAGGTCAGCGTAGATGAGCTGATGCCGCTCCCACCGGGCCGCTATTACATCTTCCAGATCATCGGCCTGGAGTGCCGGACTGAGTCCGGAACGCCTTTGGGAGTGGTCACCGATGTCCTGCAGACGGGGGCCAACGATGTTTACGTGGTCAAACCCTATAAAGGGGTGACCAGGCAGAAGGAGATCCTCATCCCGGTCATTCCCCAAGTTGTGAAGGATATCCGTCCGGAAGAGGGCGTGCTTGTCATCGAGCCCATGGACGGTATGCTGGAATGAAGTGGGGGTGAGCACATGCACTTCGACATCCTCACCCTGTTTCCCGAAATGTTTGCTGGGCCCTTGGGCACAAGCATGATCGGGAAAGCCAGGGAGCGGGGCCTGCTGTCAGTGGAGGTTTGGAATATTCGTGATTATGCCCTGGATAAGCACAGGACGGTTGATGACACTCCCTATGGGGGAGGCGCAGGCATGGTCCTGCGGCCGGATGTTTTGGTCCGGGCCATTGAGGCCGTGCGGGGCAGCTCCAGCGCCCCGGTGATCTACCTATCCCCCCAGGGGCGGGTGTTCAACCAAGAACTGGCGGCAGAACTGGCCAGGCTGCCCCGGGTGATTCTCCTCGCGGGGCACTATGAGGAAATAGATGAGCGTGTGCGCCAGCACTGGGTGGATTGGGAACTATCCATTGGGGACTATGTCCTAACCGGCGGAGAACTACCTGCCATGGTGGTTGTGGATGCGGTGGCTCGGCTGCTCCCGGGGGTGTTAGGCGATGCCAGCTCCCTGGAGGAGGAGTCCTTCCAAGATGGTCTGCTGGATTATCCCCAGTACACCAGACCAGCCGTTTTCCGTGACCTGGCGGTGCCGGAGGTGCTGCTCAGCGGGCACCATGAACAGATCCGCCGTTTTCGCTTGAAAGAAGCCCTGCGGCGCACGCTCCTGCGGCGCCCAGATCTCCTGCGGCAGCGGGAGCTGTCGGCAGAAGAACGTGAAATTCTAGAAGAACTGATTCAGGAGCATTCCTGTGAAGGGAGGGTAAATGGCAGTGGATGTAATCAGAACGATTGAGCAAGAACAGCTGCGCACCGATCGTCCTGAGTTCGGCCCCGGCGATACCGTGCGGGTACACGTGAAAGTCGTGGAGGGCAACAATGAGAGGATTCAGGTGTTCGAAGGCGTAGTGATCAGAAAAAGTGGCGGCGGCCTCAGGGAGATGTTCACCGTAAGGAAGGTTTCCCAAGGGGTCGGTGTGGAAAGGACATTCCCGCTCCACTCGCCTCGTGTTGACAAAATTGAAGTGGTTCGCCGCGGTAGAGTCCGCCGGGCTAGGCTGTACTATCTCAGGGAGCGCTCCGGCAAGGCGGCCCGCATCAAGGAGCTCCGCCGGTAGCCGGGGGAGAACCTTTCCCAAGGGGAGTGGGGATGACACTCCTCTTTTTCTAATCTGCCAACAGGGAAGGTGGGAGGCACGGATATGGCCAAGTCGCAGTTAAGGGAATATGCCGAGGCTCTGCTGGTTTCGGTGGTGCTGGCGGCCCTGATCATCTTGTTTATCGCCCAATCCTTTTTGGTGGAGGGCAGTTCCATGGAGCCATCCTTCCATGATGGCCAGCGCCTCATGGTGGAAAAGGTCAGCTACCGCTTCAGCGAACCTAAACGGGGGGATGTGGTGGTGTTTAGGTACCCCGGCGATCCCCGCCGCAAGTTCATCAAACGCGTGATCGGCCTGCCCGGCGATGAAATCGTGATCAAAAACGGCTTTCTCCACATCAACGGACAGCGCATCGAAGAAGACTATATCAACGGGCCCACCTACGGAACGTACAGTGCTCCCACGTTCGGACCGGTCTTGGTTCCAGAAGGCCATTACTTCGTGCTCGGGGATAACCGGCGCAACAGCGATGACAGCCGCTATCCCGATGTGGGCTTTGTGCCCCGGAAAAACATCGTGGGCCGGGCACTCTTTGTCTACTGGCCCCTGAGCCAGGTCAGCTGGATCAGCATACCCCCGGCCCTGGAAAGGATCGGCACCAGATAATGACCATCCAGTGGTACCCCGGGCACATGACCAAGGCCAAGCGCCAGATCCAAGAGGCGCTGAAACTGGTGGACGGCCTTCTGGAAGTGGTGGATGCGCGGGTTCCCTCAAGCAGCCGCAACCCGGATCTGCTGGAGCTCACGGCCAAACCCCGCATCATTGTCCTGACCAAAACCGACTTGGCTGATCCGGCCAAGACCAAAGAGTGGCTGGATTTCTGGCAGTCCCAAGGTGAAAGGGCGGTGGGGGTGAACCTGCTCCAGGGCCGGGGGGTGGGTCAGCTGAGAAATGTGGTGGCCCGCACCTTTGCCGGCTCTAGGCGCCAGCCCCGGCTTTTGGTTGTGGGCATTCCCAACGTGGGCAAGTCCGCGCTGATCAATGCCTTAACCCGCAAAAAAGGAGCACAGGTGGGGGCCAGGCCCGGCGTGACCAGGGGTAAGCAGTGGCTTTCCGGCGGCGGGATGCTGCTTTTGGACAGCCCGGGGATTCTCTGGCCCAGGTTTGAAGATCAGGAAACGGCAAGGCGCCTGGCTGCGGTGGCCGCGATCCGCGATGAGGTCTTGGATCAAGCCGGCTTGGCCTCCTGGCTTTTAAACTGGCTCCGGGAGCACTATCCCCAAGGGCTGCAGGAGCGCTACGGCAGGCTGGAGGCCCCCAGCGCTTTGGAGGAGATCGGCCGCAAGCGGGGCTGTCTTTTGCCCGGCGGTGAGGTGGATCTGCACCAAGCGGCCGCTTTCGTGCTGAAGGATTTCCGCACCGGGAAACTGGGGGCAGTGACCCTTGACCAGAGTCCGAGCGAGGTGCAGGGATGCAAAAACTGGAAAAACACTTAAGGCAGCAGGGTTTTCGCCGAATAGTGGGAATAGATGAAGCGGGGAGGGGTCCCCTCGCGGGGCCCGTGGTCGCGGCTGCGGTGCAGATCCTCCCGGCAAGCTTCGGGGTGGAGATCCGCGATTCCAAGGCTCTGTCCCCTAGAAAACGGGAGCTGGCCTACGAAGAAATATTGCGCACCTGTTTGGTGGGTGTGGGCAGGGCCAGCGTTGAGGAAATCGATGAACTGAATATCCTGGAGGCCACGTTTCTGGCCATGCGGCGCGCCCTGGAGGCGCTGCCGGTGGAGCCGGATCTCTGCCTGGTGGATGGTAATCTAACCATCCCTGGTCTGCGCTGGCCCCAGAAGGCCGTGGTCAAAGGCGATCAGCTCTCGCTTTCCATAGCCGCGGCCAGCATTGTGGCCAAGGTGGAGCGGGATCGGATCATGGAACATTACCACGAGCTTTATCCCATCTACAATTTCCGGAAAAACAAGGGCTACCCCACGAAAGAACACCGCGCGGCCATCGCCAAAGCCGGGCGCTCCCCTGTGCACCGCCGCTCCTTTCGATGTGCCGGCCTATGACCAGGGGGCGGCGCTTTGAGAGGCTGGCCCGGGATTTCCTGGTCAGCCAGGGGCTGCGCTTTGTGGAGGCCAACTTCGCCACACGTTTTGGGGAAATCGATCTGATCATGCTGGATGGCCGGGTTTTGGTGTTTGTGGAGGTGAAATACCGCAGCTCCGAACGGTTTGGCACCAGCTTGGAGCAGGTGACGCAGGGGAAAATCCGCAGGATCAAACTCGCGGCCCAGGCTTATCTCCAGGCCTACCCCGCACAGGTGGAGGCGGTGCGCTTTGACGTGGTGGGCATCAGTCCAGAGGGGAAAGGTTACAGATTTAATTGGGTGAAGGGAGCTGTTCAATGAAACACTGGTTTAAAGCACTCATTCTCTGCCTCATTCTGCTTTTGGTCTTGCCAAGTACCATCCTTGCTCAGCAGGAACCCGCCCCGGAGATCAGCGCGCGGGCGGCGGTTCTCATGGACTACCAGTCCGGACAGATTCTCTTCGCCAAAAACGGTGATCAGCCCCATGTGCCCGCGAGTTTGGTGAAGATCATGACCATGTATGTGGCCCTGGACCAGATCAAGGCCGGCCGGGCCAGCCTGAGCGATACCGCGGTGGTTAGCGAGCGGGCCTGGCGCATGATCGGTTCCCGCATGTTTCTTGAGCCCGAAGAAGTGGTCACAATTGAGCAGCTGCTCACGGGTATCGCCGTGGTCTCGGGGAACGATGCCTGCGTGGTTTTGGCCGAAGCCCTGGCGGGGAGCGAGGCGGCCTTCGTGCAGATGATGAACGAAAAGGCCGAGGCCTTAGGCCTTCCCCTAAGTTTTGTGGATCCCCACGGCCTCTCGGCGGATAACGTGGTCACCGCGGAGGGCGTGGCCCGTTTGGTGCGGGCGTACCTAACGGATCATCCCGATGCCATCCGCTTCCACCAGCAGCTTTCCTTCAGCTATCAGCCCCGTTCAGCCAAGACACCCATCGTCCAGAACAACCGCAACGGCCTTTTGCGCACCTTTGAAGGGGCCGACGGGCTGAAGACGGGTCACCTGGAGGCGGCGGGCTACAACCTGGTGGCCACCGCGGTGCAGAACAACCGCCGGTTGATCGCGGTGGTGCTGGGGTCCAGCAGTGAAGCCAAGCGGGAGGAAGAAGCGGCGGCCCTGCTCACCTACGGTTACCGCAACTTCGACCTGGTGAATATTGCTCCCCTGCTCAATGACAAAACCACCCGGGTGTACAAGGGCAGTAAGTCCCAGGTGGGTTTGATGGTGGCAGAACCAATCATCGCCGTGCCCAAGGGAGTGGGCGCCACAGTGAGTGTTGGCCTCCAGACCAAAGAGGTGGAGGCACCTGTGGCCAAGGGCACCCCGGTTGGGGTGCTCAGTATCTATCTCCAGGAGGAACTGGTGAAGCAGGTTCCCCTCCTGGCCGCGGAAGAAGTGGAAAGGGGCAGCTGGTTGAAGATCATGTGGGATAACGCCACCCGGTTTTTTCGGGACCTAATTCGCAAACCCAGGTGAGGCCAGCTCCCGGCTGTTTCCAGAAAGCAGTAGAGACTCTCGCCAGTGGGGTCTCTTTTTCTGTGGCAATAATTATTTTACTTTCACAAGGAGAAGTCGCTTTTTCGTAGAAAATGAGATACGAAATGATGAAATAAGTAGGGGACAGAAAGGGTGAGGACAGTGCAGCCGCTTACTCTCGATGACCTGGATAAGAAGATCTTGGGCTACCTGCAGCAGGATGGCCGCATGACCTTTGTCACGTTAGCGGCCCATCTAGGCGTTTCCGAGGGTACCATCCGCAAGCGCGTCAAGCGGTTGGAGGACGCCGGAGTGCTGAAGACCATGGGGGTGACCGATCCCTTGAAAATGGGCCTGGACACCGTGGCCTTCATCTGGTTTAAGGTAGACCGCCTCCATCTAGAAACGGTGATCGCCGCCTTAACGCAGCTCAGCGAAGTCCGCTATCTGGTGGTCACCACCGGCGGCTATGATCTGGTGGCCATGGTGGTTCTGCCCAACCGCACACAGCTGGTGCAGCTCCTCAATGACAAGCTCTCGCAGATCGAGGGTATCATCAGCACAGAAACATCTATTGTCCTGCAGATCCACAAGCAGATCCACGAATGGGCACCCTTCAAGGAGTATGTAGACAAGGAGGTCTCCCACGGATGAACGGATTTGTGCTTGATGAATTTGATCGGGAAATAATCCGCTTGCTGCAGCAGGACGGCCGCATGCCCTTTTTGACCATCGCCAACAGGCTGGGCTTGGCGGAGGGCACAGTGCGCCGCCGGGTAGCCAAACTGCGCAGTGAGGGCCTTTTGAAAATCGTGGGCATTGCCGATCCGTTTAAGGTGGGGCTGCAGACCGTGGCCATCGTGGGCCTCAAGGTGGAAAGGGGCAGGATCGAGGCCATCGCCGAGCAGCTGAGCTCCTTGAAAGAGGTGCGCTATGTGGCCCTGTCCACCGGCAACTACGACCTGGTCATTGAGGTTGTGGTGTCCAACAACGATGAGCTGCTCACCTTTTTAGTGGATAAACTCAGTGAGATTTCCGGGATCAACAACACCGGTACCTCCGTGGTCTTGAAAGTGGCCAAAGAGGATCTGGCCTGGGATATGTAGGCTAGGCCAAGAGGTGTTCATGGGTTTCCCAGCGGTACTGCAGCGCCTCGGCCACCTGCTCTTCGCCAACTTGGCAGGCCCCATCCAGCTGGGCGATGGTCCTGGCGGTGCGCAGCGTGCTATCCACAGCCCGCACTGAAAGCCCCAGGCTCCTTTGGGCCTGGTAGAGAAAGTTCAGGGCCTTTTGGTCTACGGGTGCAGCGTCCCGGCGAAGGAACTCCCCGGGGCTGGGGGGCCAGGGGCGGGGCGCCTCCTCCAGTTCCTTAGGGGAAAGGGGAGCGAGGTAGCAAAAGAGGTCAAAGCGGTCCAGGAGCGGGCCCCGCAGTTTCCTGCGGTATCTGGCTAGATCGTGGCTGGTGCAGGTGCACAGGCGCACAGAACTGCCGAAATATCCGCAGGGGCAGGGATTGGCTGTGGCAATGAGCCAGAAGTCCGCGGGGTAGGTGAGGCTGTGCTCCGCCCGGGCCAGGTGTACCTCTCGATGATCCAGAGGTTCCCGCAGGCTCTGCAGGGCGCTTTGGGAAAACTCGGGGAACTCATCGAGGAGAAGAATGCCCAGATGGGCCAGGGTGATTTCCCCAGGACGGCCGCTTCTGGAGCCGATGAGACCCGCCTGGGACACGCTGTGGTGGGGAGCCCTAAGGGGCCGCTGCACAGGGGGCGGCGAGTCTGCGCTGGTCAGGCCCGCCGCTTCGTAGATCTTGCTTAAGGTGAGCATCTCTTCCCGGCTCAAAGGCGGCAGGAGCCGCCGGGCCTGGGTGGCCAGGAGGGTTTTGCCCACACCGGGTGGACCTAAGAGCAGGATGTGGTGCCGGCCCCGGGCCGCAATCTCCAGGGCCCGCTTGGCCTGGGCCTGGCCCTTGACCAGCGGCTGCTCGGTGGAGGCAGGAGCCTGGGGCAGAGTTAACTGCGGCAGCCCGGGGGCAGCCGCCCGGCCAGCCAGAAACTGCACCAGGTGGGAGAGGGAAGGAGTAAGCACCATGTTTTCGCCCCCGGACAAAGCCGCTTCCCGGCCGTTGGCCTCGGGTAGGATGAGCTGCAAATCGTGGGCCTTAGCCAGTTCCGCCAAACTCAAGGCGCCGCTGATGCGCTTGAGGGTGCCGCTTAAGGAAAGCTCCCCCGCGAAGACCCTCCCCTTAAGGGCCTGGGGCTTGATACTGCCTTGGTGGGCCAGGATGCCCAAGGCGATGGGCAGATCGAAATAGGAGCCGTCCTTGGGATAGTGGGCCGGCGCCAGATTGACCACTACCTTTTGGGCGGGGAACTTGAACCCGGAATTGCGCAGGGCGGAGCGGACCCGCTCCCGGCTTTCCCGCACCGTTTTGCTGGGCAGCCCCACTATCTCAAAACCGGGGAGGCCGGGGCGCACATCCACCTCCACTTCGATGAGAAAGCCTTCGATCCCCGCCGCCACACCGCTGTACACCAAAATCATGGAGACCCCCCTTGACTTTATAGTCAGAATATTGGTATATTTGACATAACTAAGACAAATCCTGCCGATCATAGAAGCAGCCCTTCCTCGGCATGCTACTAGGGAGCAAACAGTGAGGAGGGCTAACTTGCAGTTTGATCTAGGCGCGACCCGCATTTTCCACTGCCCGGTCTGTGAAGTGGATACGCCGCATACCGTCAAGGCCAAAAAAGGCGATATGTACGGCATTATCTGCACCAACTGCTTGGGTGGGGCGGTGGTGAGCGGGCTCGATTTACGAATCTATCAGCTAAAATGGGAAGAGGAGCTGCAGGCGATCCTAAACAGCTTAGTGGAGCATCCGCTCAGGGAGGACGATTGACAGGGAGGAAGAGGATGCGGTGGAGCCCAAGGCAGTATCTCATCGCCTTCAACATGGTCCCAGGGATTGGCGGTAGAAGGCTTTTGGCCCTGGAGGGCCACTTCGGCAGCCTGGCCGCGGCCTGGCAGGCGCCCCTGGAGGCGTTAGCCGCGGTCCCGGGATTGGGCCCCAAAACGGCGGATCAGCTGTACGCCGCCCGCAGGGGCACCTGCCCCCGAAGGGAAGAGGAGTGGGCGGCCGCGCTCGGCGCCAGGATTATCACCCTCTACGATGAAGAATACCCCGGCTACCTACGGAGGCTCGCGGTGCCTCCCCCCGTTTTGTATGTGTGGGGCATCCTGCCCAGGGAACCCGGTTTGGCCGTTGTGGGTACCCGCAGGCCTTCCGCTAGCGGCATCGCCCAGGCGAAATCCTTTACCGCGGAGCTGGTCAGGCGGGGAGAAACGGTGATCTCGGGCCTAGCCCGGGGTATAGATCGCTTCGCCCATCAAACCGCCCTGGATCTGGGCGGGCGCACGGTGGCGGTTCTAGGCTCCAACCTGAAGAACATCTACCCTGGTGAACACCGCGCCCTGGCCCGGCGCATCGCGGAGCAGGGGGCGGTTGTCAGCGAGTTTTCCAGCCGCCATCCCACCGTTCCAGGGAATTTCCCCCGGCGCAACCGGATTATCGCGGGAAGCTCCCGGGGAGTTTTGGTGGTGCAGGCTGGAGCCAGATCGGGGGCCCTGCGCACCGCGGACTGGGCGCTGGATTTAGGGCTGGACATCTGGTCCATTCCCGGTGAAATCAGCGATCCCTTGCGGGCAGGCAATCATCTTTTGATCAAACAGGGCGCCCACCTGGTGACGGATCCCAGCGAGCTATTTGGGGACAAACCTGCGGGCAAAGGGCCAGGCAAGAGCCTAGAGGAGCTCCATGCCGCCGGACGAAATGCCAGCGAAATCGCGGCCCTCTTGAAAAGGCCGGTTCAGGAAGTGCTCATCGAACTTTCCCGGCTGCAGGTAAAACAGGGCCCGCTTGCATAATATTTCTAAAGCTACTATAATGAGGGTAATTCTAACCTGGAAATGAGAGATGAACTTGAGTAAAGATAGAACGCGACGTCCAGTTAGGGCGCTGCTCGCCTCTGGCGAAGTGGAGGAGGGCCTGGATGTGGGACTCTCTGAGCTTTTAGGCAGGCTCGCCCAGGAACTGCAGTTCTCGGTTTTGACCTTAAGCGGCTTGAGACCCGGCGGCAGCCGGGTGTTCAGCCCGTGGGAGCAAGTTTGCCTCAGCAGTGAGACGAGGGATTTCCTCCTGGCCGCCGTCCATGGGGGCATGGTCACTGCGGAGGAGCTGGAGCATGCCCTGGCCCTGCTTTTCGCGCAAACGCAGGGATTTGCTGAACTTGAGGACATCAGGGTCCTCCTGGAAAGCGTCGTGGAGGATCCGGAACGCCAGAGTATGCTGGCGTTATTTGATGCCGATAACTATCACTGAACTAGGGAAGAGCACGGAGGTGGCTGATTGGCTACGTTAATCATTGTGGAATCGCCGGCCAAAGCCAAAACGATCAAAGGCTTTCTAGGCAGGAACTATACAGTTAAAGCATCCCTGGGCCATGTGCGGGATCTGCCCCGCAGCAAGCTGGGCATCGATCTGGAGAACAACTTCGAACCCCGCTACATCACCATCAGGGGTAAAGGCGCGGTGCTGCAGGAACTGCGGGACGCGGCCAAAAAGGCAGACCGCATCCTCCTGGCCACCGACCCCGACCGGGAAGGGGAAGCCATCGCCTGGCATCTGGCGGAGGCCCTGAAGATCAAGGAGCGGGACTGCCGCATTGATTTCCGCGAGATCACCAAGAGCCAGGTGGAGCAGTCGGTCAAAAAGCCCCGACCCATCTCCCAACCCTTGGTAGATGCTCAGCAGGCCCGCCGGGTTTTGGATCGCCTGGTGGGCTACAAGCTTTCACCGCTCCTGTGGTCCAAGGTGAAACCGGGCCTGAGCGCGGGACGGGTCCAGTCGGTCGCGGTTAAGCTCATCGTGGACCGGGAGAGGGAAATCGCGGCCTTTGAGCCTGAAGAATACTGGAACATCACCGCCCTGCTGGAGACGGAAAAGGGAGAGCAGCTGGAAGCTAAGCTCCTGCAGAAGGCGGGGAAGAAAATCGAAATCCCCAATGGGGAAGCGGCAAAGCAAGTTGAGCGGGACGTTTCCGGCGCCAAGTGGGTGGTGGCTGAAGTTAAGACCACAACCCGCAGACGCAACCCCGCGGCTCCCTTTACCACCAGCACCATGCAGCAGGAAGCCGCCCGTAAGCTGGGCTTTACCGCCAGGAGAACCATGCGCGTGGCCCAACAGCTCTACGAAGGCCTCTCCTTGGGGGAGCTGGGCACCCACGGCCTGATCACCTACATGCGCACCGACGCCACCCGGGTTTCACCGGAGGCGGTGGCGGAAGCCCGTGCCTATATCAAACAAACCCACGGCCCGGAGTATCTGCCCAAGGCCCCCCGGCAGTATGCCGCCAAGCAGGGGGCGCAGCAGGCCCATGAAGCTATCCGGCCCACCGCGGTGTCCCGCACGCCGGACGCGATTAAGCAGTACCTCACCAGAGATCAGTACCGCTTGTACAAGCTGATCTGGGAGCGCTTTGTGGCCAGCCAGATGGCCTCGGCCAGCTTCGATGCCACCACGGTGAACATCGAGGTTGGGGACTACCTCTTCCGGGCCACAGGTTCACAGCTGAAGTTCCCCGGCTTTCTGCAGCTTTATGTGGAAGGCAGCGATGATAACGGTGTCGAAAGCGAGCTGGGGGATCGGCTGCTGCCGCCGCTCACCGCGGGTGAGGCTTTGGAGCTGCGCAAATTGAACCTGGAGCAGCGCTTCACCCAGCCGCCGCCCCGCTACAGCGAGGCCACCTTGGTTAAGACCCTGGAAGAGGAGGGCATCGGCCGGCCCAGCACTTATGCCCCCATTATCGAAACCATCGTGGACCGGGGCTACGTCTACCTTGAGGAAAAGCGCTTCCGCCCCACGGAACTGGGGATTGTGGTTGTGGACCTCCTCGCGGAGAGCTTCCCCAACCTGCTAGATGTGGGCTTTACGGCAGCCATGGAGCTGCAGCTGGACAAGATCGAAGAAGGGGAGCTGAGCTGGCAGAGCGTAATCCGGGAGTTTTACGGACCCTTTGCCCAGGACCTGGAAAAGGCCCATGCCGAGCTGGAGCGGATCACGCTACAGGATGAAGTCAGCGATGAGATCTGCGACAAGTGCGGGCGCAACATGGTGTACAAAACCGGTCGGTTCGGCCGCTTTTTGGCCTGCCCCGGCTATCCCGAGTGCAAAAACACCAAACCCATCCTGGATGAGATCGGCGTGGACTGCGCCCTCTGCCAGCGGGAAAACCGCCCAGATGGGCGGCTGGTGCGCCGCAGAACGCGCAATGGCCGCTTTTTCTACGGGTGCAGCAACTATCCCCAGTGCACCTTCACAGCCTGGCAGCAGCCGGTGGCCCAGGTTTGTCCCCACTGCGGGCAGAATCTCGTAGTGCGGAAAAAGGGCGCCAAGCCCACCTGCGCCAACAAGGACTGTCCCGGAGGTGGCAGCTGATGGCAGCGGTAACCGTCATCGGCGGCGGTCTAGCCGGTAGCGAAGCCGCCTGGCAGATTGCCCGGCGGGGTGTTCCGGTGCGCCTGTATGAGATGCGTCCGGTGGTGATGACCCCCGCCCATGAGACAGGGGACCTGGCGGAGCTGGTCTGCTCCAATTCCCTGGGCTCGTCTTTGGACAGCACCGCGGGGGGACTGCTCAAGCGGGAGCTGGAGCTGATGGGCTCCCTGATCATCAAGGTCGCGGAGCAAACCAAGGTGCCCGCGGGCAGCGCTTTAGCCGTAGACCGAAAGCTCTTTGCCCAGGAGGTCACCAGGCGCCTCGAGGAGCATCCTTTGATCGAAATTATCCGGGAAGAATGCCAAGCTATTCCCCCTGGGATCGTGGTCATCGCCACAGGTCCCCTTACCAGCCCTTCCATGAGCTGCGCCCTGCAGAAGCTGACCAAGGCGGAAAACCTCTATTTCTACGATGCCGCGGCCCCCATCGTCCTGGGGGAGAGCATCCGCTACGATCTGGGCTTTTGGGGAGCCCGCTACGGCAAGGGCAGCGCCGATTATTTCAACTGCCCCATGACCAAGGAAGAATATCTGACCTTTTGGCAGGCCCTCACAACCGCGGAAGTGGCACCCCTGCACGGGCATGAGCTGGATGCAGAGGGCTTTCCCGTCTTCGAGGGCTGCCTGCCCGTGGAGGTGATCGCCCGGCGGGGGGAAGATGCCCTGCGCTACGGCCCCTTCCGCCCGGTGGGCCTGGTGGATGTGGCGGGAAAGAGACCGTATGCGGTGCTGCAGCTGCGCCGGGAAAACACGGAAGCAACCCTGTTTAACCTGGTGGGCTGCCAAACCCGCCTGAAGTGGGGGGAGCAGAAACGGGTTTTCCGCCTGATCCCCGCGCTGCAGGAAGCGGAGTTTGTACGCTACGGAGTGATGCACCGCAATACCTTTATCAACTCCCCAACCGTCCTGGAGCCCAGCTTCCAGTTTAGGCAGGAGCCCCGGCTCTTTCTGGCGGGGCAGATTACGGGGGTGGAAGGCTATGTGGAAAGCACCGCCTCCGGGCTTTTGGCCGGTCTCAATGCCGCCCGGCTGTTCCTGGGGCAAGAGCCTTTAACCCTCCCCAGGGAAACCATGTTGGGGAGCCTGGCCCACTACATCGCCACCGCCAGTCCGGAAAACTTCCAGCCCATGAACGCCAACTTCGGCATCCTGCCGCCTTTGGAACCGCCGGTAAGGGGCAAGAAGGAGCGCAAGCTCGCCTACACCCAGCGGGCCCTGGAGGCTTTAACCGGGTTTTGGCGGACAGTCCAGGAGGGATCTCCATGGAGGAGCTAAAAGAGTACCTGGACTATCTCAGGGTCCAGCGCAATCTATCCCCGGCTACCTTGGCTGCTTACGAAAGGGACTTAACCCACTTTCTGGACTTCGCCTGGGAGCAGCTGGAGCTTTTGGACAGACCCCAGAGGCTGCAGGAAGTGGACAAGTACCTGCTGCGGGACTACTTGGCTTACCTGGCTAGAGAAGGCTATGCCCGCTCCAGTATGGCCAGGCGCCTGGCCTCCATCCGGGGCTTTTCCCGTTTCCTCTTTGCCAAGGGCCTGGTTGACCGGGACTTTGCCCTGGCGGTGAACACACCGAAACAGCCCAAGACGGTTCCCGAAACCATGAATATGGCGGAGATCAAAGCGTTTCTGGAGGGCAGCATGCCCGGCCGCACCGAAGCTCTGCGGGCCCGCAACCGGGCCATTTTCGAACTGCTCTATGCCACAGGGATCCGCCTGTCGGAGTTGGTGGGCTTGGATGTGGATGATCTGGACCCGGCCCACCACTATGTGCGGGTGTTGGGCAAGGGGCGCAAGGAGCGCATCGTTCCCGTGGGTGAATATGCCATGGCCAGCCTGCATAACTATTGCCAAAACTACCGCGGGCAGCTGCTTGGGGGAAAGGAATCCTCTGCCCTCTTCTTGAATGCCCAAGGGGAGCGGATTACCCCCAGGGGTGTCCAGTACCTGATCGAAAAGTGCTGCCGCCTCCTGGAGCTGCACAAGAGAATTACGCCCCACACCTTCCGCCACACCTTTGCCACCCACCTGCTGGATCGGGGCGCCGATCTCCGCTCCATCCAGGAGCTTTTGGGCCATGCCAGCTTGTCCACCACCCAGGTGTACACCAAGGTGACCCGCAGTCACCTCAAATCCGTCTATAACCGCGCTCATCCCCGGGCTTAGCCCGGTTGACTGGAGGGACCAGCGATGAAGATCAGCTCCACCACCATCATCGCGGTGCGCAGAGATGACCAGGTGGTGCTGGCCGGTGACGGCCAGGTCACTTTAGGCGAGCGCACCGTGATCAAACACGGCACCACCAAGGTGCGCACGCTGTCCGGCGGCCAGGTCTTAGTGGGTTTTGCCGGCTCCGCCGCGGACGCCATCACCCTTTTTGAGAAACTGGAGCAGAAGCTCAAAGATCATTCCAACCAGCTTTTGCGGGCGGCGGTGGAAATGGGGAAAGAGTGGCGTTCCGACCGCTACCTCCGCCGCCTAGAGGCCCAGCTGGTGGTGGCCGACCGCGAGCTCACTTTGCTCATTGCCGGCAGCGGCGACATTATCGAACCCGATGACGGGGTGATAGCCATCGGTTCAGGGGGTCCCTATGCCATGGCGGCGGGGCTGGCCCTGCTAAAACATACGGACCTTAGCGCCAAGGAGATCGCCGTGGAAGCTCTGCGCATCGCGGCGGATCTCTGCGTCTTTACCAACGACAACATCTCCCTTGTGGAGTTAACCGGTCAAGCCTAGAAAGGGGTGGGAGCGTGGATCTGACGCCGCAGGAAATAGTTGCTGAACTGGACCGTTATATCATCGGTCAAGATGAAGCCAAACGGGCAGTGGCCATCGCCCTGCGCAACCGCTACCGGCGCCGGCAGCTGGCCCCGGATGTGCGGGAGGACATCCTGCCCAAAAACATCTTGATGATCGGCCCCACGGGTGTGGGGAAAACAGAAATCGCGCGGCGGCTGGCCCGCCTGGCGGGCGCTCCCTTTGTGAAAGTGGAGGCCACCAAGTTCACCGAAGTGGGCTATGTGGGCCGCGACGTGGAATCCATTATCCGGGAACTGGTGGATGTGGCCATCCGCATGGTCAAGGAAAAAAGAATGGCCGAGGTGCAGGACCGGGCGGAGGCTCTGGTTGAGGACCGCTTAGTGGAGCTGCTTGTGCCCAGCCCCGCGCCCGCCGCCAAGCTCAATCCCATGGACATCTTCTGGGGCCTTGCCGGCCAGACCCAAGCCCCTAAGCAGTCTCCGGAAGAGGAGGAGAAAATCCAAAAGGAGCGCAAGCGGGTGCGGCAGCTGCTCCGCATGGGGGAACTGGAAGACCGCCTGGTGGAGGTGGTGGTGGAAAAATCGCCCAACTTCTTCTGGGAGATGCCCGGTTCCGGCCTGGATGACCTGGGGGCCGGGGTTAAGGAGATGCTGGGCGATCTGCTCCCCAAAAAGCGGCAGAAGCGCACCATGACCGTGCGGGAAGCCCGGGGAGTGCTCCTCCAGGAAGAAGCAACCAAGCTTTTGGACATGGATGCGGTCATGGCTGAAGCGGTGGCCCTGGCGGAAGAATCGGGGATCGTCTTCATCGACGAGATCGATAAGATCGCAGGAGCCAACGAGAAGAGCGGGCCCGACGTGTCCCGGGAGGGCGTGCAGCGGGATATCCTGCCCATCATCGAAGGCAGCACCGTGATCACCAAGGCGGGTCCGGTGCGCACCGATTACATCCTGTTTATCGCCGCGGGGGCTTTCCATATCTCCCAGCCGGCGGACTTGATCCCGGAACTGCAGGGCCGGTTCCCCATCAGGGTGAACCTCTCCAGCCTGCGGGCGGAGGACTTTGCCCGCATCCTCACAGAACCCAAAAACTCCCTGACCAAGCAGTATGCGGCGCTCCTGGGCACAGAGGGAGTCATTTTGGAGTTCACCAGTGACGGTGTCCTGGCCATCGCCCAGATTGCCGAAGAGGTGAACCGCACCACGGAGAACATCGGGGCCCGGCGCTTGCACACCATCTTGGAACGCCTGCTTGAAGATGTGAGCTTCGCACCGCCTAGGGGCGAGAAAGTGGTGATCGATGCCGACTATGTCCGCCACAAGCTCAGCGGCCTGGTGCAGGATCGGGATCTGACCCGCTACATTCTCTAGTCGCTTTTTGTCAGATATTCTCAAGATAGGCAGGATTTTGCCGGACAATGGCGAAGGAAATAAGAAGTTTGGGGGGGGAGGTTAGGATCTCCCCCTTTTCTGTCCAAGGAATTATGAGTGCAGGACTTCCAATTTGTGTGGCGAAAACGAAGAAACAAGGAAAGATTGTGACATCCATCAGCAAGGGATTTTGGCGAGGAGGTGCCCTGGTGTTCAGACTTGTGGACAGGCTGAGTGTGGGGTTGAGCAAGGCCAGTTTGCGCCAGACTGTGCTGAGCAACAACTTGGCCAACTTCAATACCCCCGGTTTTAAGCGTTCCGACGTGGTGGACAACCCGTCGTTTGCCCGGGAGCTGGCCCGGGCCCAGACCTCTGGCCTGCGCCGGACCCACGCCAAGCACCTGCCGGGGCTGGCGGGCCGGGGTGTTCAGGGTTTTTCGGTGGTGCAGGACCCCACAACCACCATGCGCACCGACGGCAACAACGTGGACGTGGACCGGGAGCGGGTTCTCCTTTTGGAGAATCAGCTGTACTACGAATCCCTAATCGATGCAGTCAGCCGCAAGCTCGGCCAGCTCAGATCAGTGATCGGGGAGGGGAGGAGGTAGCAGATGAGCGTCTTTAGAATCTTCCGTATTGCAGCCTCAGGGCTGACGGCAGAGCGCTTGCGCATGGACACCATCGCCAACAATTTGGCCAATGCCAACACCACGCGCACCCCGGAAGGTGGGCCCTACCGCCGGCAGGTACCGGTGTTCGCCCCCATCTTGGACAGGGTGATGCGCCGCGGCGGATCCCCCAGTGGAAGCTTTAGCGGCGGAGGAGTCCAGGTGGTGGGGGTACTCAGCGATCCGTCGCCGCCACGGCTGGTTTACGATCCCCAGCATCCCGATGCCAATGCCGATGGCTATGTGGAAATGCCCAATGTGCACGTGGTGAAGGAAATGGTGGATCTGATCACCGCCACCCGGGCTTACGAAGCAAACATTGCGGCTTTGAACTCCGCCAAATCCATGGCGCAGCGCGCCCTGGAGATCGGCCGCTAGGGAGGGGGCTTTAGATGAAAGTTCAGTTTCCAGGCACGCCCACAAGTGTGAACCTCTCTAGACTGCAGCCGCGTCCCGAGCCCACGAAAAGCTTCCAGGAGCATCTCCGGGAAGCGCTGCGGGAAGTGGACCAGCTGCAGCACCAGAGCGATGTGGCCTTAAGTAAACTACTCACCGGCGAGATTGAGTTCCACGATGCCATGATTACGGTAGAGAAAGCTAATCTCGCCCTTCAGCTAACCATGGCTATCCGCACTAAACTGATTGAAGCCTATCAAGACATCATGCGCATGCAAGTCTAGCTAGGGTGGGTGTCGTATGAACAACATTGTGGAAACGATCAAGCAGACCTGGGGCAGGTTGTCGCGCCCGATGCAAATCGGCGTAGGCGTATTTGTCCTGGGTGTTTTTCTATCCTTGGTTCTGCTTGCCCTCTTGGGGCGCCCCCAATACCAGGTGCTCTTTTCCGGACTCAGCCCGGATGATGCCGGTGCAGTGGTGGCGGCCCTGCAGGAGCGGGGAGTACCCTATCAGCTGGCTGAGGGTGGAACGGCGGTCTTAGTTCCCGAGGATCAAGTGTTCGAAACCCGTATCGCCCTAGCCACCTCCGGCGTACCCACGGGGGGAGTGGTGGGTTTTGAGATTTTCAACACCACCCGCTTAGGCGAAACGGAAGCGGATCGCCAGCTCCGCTACCAGTGGGCGCTCCAGGGGGAACTGACCCGCACGATCCGCCAGATCGGTGAGATAGCCGATGCCCGTGTACATATTGTGTTACCCAGACGATCCCTCTTTGTGCAGGAAAGCCAGCCAGCCAGCGCCTCGGTGCTCCTGCAGCTGAAGCCCGGGCGCCAGCTCACCAGGGACCAAGTGCGGGCCATCGCCAATTTAGTGGCCAGCAGTGTGGAGGGGCTGACCCCCGATAACGTGACCATCGTGGACGCTAAAGGTACGGTGCTCAACTCCCCTGACTTCGGCGAGCTAGGTCGCGTGGCGGATCGCTTCGAGATGAAGTGGCGCTATGAACAGCAGCTGGAAAACAGCATCGTGGCCATGCTGGAGCGCATTTTTGGTTTCGGCAACGTGATCAGCAGGGTCAACGCCGTGCTGGATTTTTCCCAGATGGAGCAGTACAGCGAAACCTACTCCCCTGTGCAGCGGGGTGAAGGTTTGGTGCGCAGCGTCCAGACCTTTGAGGAATCTTACCGGGGCGAAACGACTGGTGCCGGCGGGGTACCAGGGGTGGATTCTAATATCCCCGGCTATGTGTTCACCGATTTGGGTGAAGGAACGACGGAATGGGAGCGCAGTGAAGCGCTGACCAACTACGAACTGAACCGCACGGAAACCTGGCTGACCACCCTGCCCGGGGAAGTGAAGAGCTTAGCGGTTTCTGTCTGGATCAACGGCGATTTGGAGCCCAACCAGCTCGCCGCGGTGGAAGAATCGGTCATCCGCGCCACCGGGCTGGATCTCAGCCGGGGCGACAGCATCTATGTGGCCAGCGTCCCCTTTGAGGTGATGCCCTTTGGGGATGGCTTTGATCTGCCCGAGTCTCCCAGGGCCATACCCGTCCCTTACTTGGTGGCGGGGGGCCTAGGGCTTGTCTTGCTGCTTGTGCTCATCTGGGTTTTGACCAGAAGAAAAGAGCCGGTGGCAGAAGTGCCCCTCGCGGCCGCCCTCGATGTGGTGGTGGGCGAAGAAGAGCTGCCCGAGCGGGAGCTCACCCCTGAAGAGCAGGAGAGGCTCCACATCCGCAAGCGCATTCAAAAACTAGCCCAGGAGAAGCCTGAAGAGGTAGCCATGATCATGCGCAGCTGGTTGGTGGAGGACTAGGAGGGTCAAGCATGAGAGCTCAGAGACTGAGCGGTAAAGAGAAAGCGGCGGTGCTGATGGTCAGCCTAGGCCCCGAACTCTCCGCATCTATCTTCAAACACCTCAAGGAAAACGAAATCGAAGACTTAACCTTGGCCATCGCGGGCTTGAAGCGGGTTCAACCGGAGCTCAGGGATGAGGTGATGGAGGAGTTCCACGAGCTGATTCAGGCCCGGGAGTACCTGGAGCAGGGCGGTATCGAGTACGCCCGGGAGCTTCTGGAGAAAGCGCTGGGCCCGGAGCGGGCAGAGGACATCATCAAGAGGCTCACCGCCTCTTTGGCCATCCGCCCCTTTGATTTTGCCCGCAAAACCGACCCGGGCCAACTTTTGAACTTTATCCAAAACGAGCATCCCCAGACCATCGCCCTGATTTTGGCCTACCTCCATCCTGAGCAGGCGGGCTTGATCCTCTCCTCCTTAAGCCCTGAACTGCAGGTGGATGTGGCCCGGCGCGTGGCCAAGTTGGATCGGACCAATCCCGAGGTGCTGCAGGAGATCGAAAGTACCCTGGAGCAGCGCTTATCTGCCTTTGTCATGGATGATTACACCGTGGCCGGCGGGATCGAGTCCATCGTAGATATTCTCAACATGGTGGATCGCACCACCGAGAAAACCATCTTAGACTCTTTGGAAGAAGAGGAGCCGGAGCTGGCGGAAGAGATCCGCAAGCGCATGTTCGTCTTCGAAGATATCATCCTCCTCGACGATCGCTCCATTCAGAAGGTGCTGCGTGAGGTGGATTCCAAGGATCTGGCCATGGCCCTGAAGACGGCCAGCGAAGAGGTCTCGGCCCGGATCTACAAGAACATGTCCAAGCGGGCCGCGGAGATGCTCAGGGAAGACATTGAGTACATGGGCCCTGTGCGCCTGCGGGATATTGAGGAAACGCAGCAGAAAATTGTGGCCATCATCCGCCGCCTGGAGGATATGGGCGAGATCATCATTGCCCGGGGAGGGGAGGATGAGGTGATTGTCTAAAATCATCAAGGCCGCGGAGCTGAAGGTCCTGCTTACCGAAGATGCCCAGGCCGTGATCCCCTTTATACCCACGGAAAGGGCTGATACCGCGGCTTTCGTCAAGGGCGAGACCATCCTGGAAGGTGCCAATCTGCTCCAGGATGCCCGGGCCAAGGCCCAGGAGCTCTTGGAAGAGGCGGAACGGGAAGCCCAAGCCCGCCTGGAGCAGGTGCAGCAGGAAGTGGACAGCATCCGCCTGCAGGCCAAGGAAGCGGGTTTTGCCCAGGGCTACCAGGAAGGGTTGGAGGAGGGCCGCCAAAAGGCCCTGGAGAAGGCGGCCGATCTCTTGAAGCTCCTCCAGTCCACAGTGGAAGAAGCGGTCCGCCTGAGGGCCGCCAGTCTCCAGGCCCTGGAGGACGACTTCCTAAAGCTCAGTATCTTCCTTGCCGATAAGATGATCAGAAAAGAGGTAGAAACTGATATTTCCTGGCTGAAGCCCATGGTGAAAGAAGCGCTGGAAGTCTTGGGTTCGGTGGAGCAGGTGGTTGTGCTCCTCAACCCTGTGGATTATGCCCTCCTGCAGAACTACAGGCAGGATCTGGAGCTCTCCAGCCGGGCCGAACTGGTTTTCCAGCAGGATGCTTCCATCACCCCAGGCGGCTGCTTGATTGAAACGGAAACGGGCCTGATCGACGCCCGTCTCGAGAGGCGCTTAGGCAAACTAGCCCATCACTTACTGGAAGTGCTGTACGATGAGGAACATCGCTGAGCTTTCCCCGCGGGTGGCCCATTACCTGCGCCACCTGGAAGGGGTCAACGACACCATCCACAGCGGCCGCGTCAGTCAGATCGTGGGCCTGACCATTGAGTCCATCGGGCCCACCACCAATATTGGAGATATCTGTTTGATCAAGCCCCGCAGCGGCGGGGGCGTTCCCGCGGAAGTGGTGGGCTTTCGCGATCAAAAGGTGCTGCTCATGCCCCTGTCTGACCTCACCGGCATAGGGCCGGGGAGTCTGGTCACCGCCACGGGAGCACCCCTCATGGTGCCCGTGGGCGAAGGGCTGCTGGGCCGCATTTTAGATGGACTGGGCCAGCCCATGGACGGCAGGGGTGCGGTTGCCGCCACCAAGTATCTCTCGGTGCAGGGGAACATCCCCTCGCCGCTGGAGCGGCAGCGGATCAAAACCCATCTGTCCGTGGGGGTGCGGGCCATTGATGGCGTCCTCACCTGCGGCCGGGGGCAGCGCATTGGCGTGTTCGCCGGCAGCGGCGTGGGCAAGAGCACCCTTCTGGGCACGATGGCCCGCAACACGGAAGCGGATGTGAACGTGATCGCCCTCATCGGCGAGCGGGGTAGAGAAGTCCGGGAGTTCATTGAACGGGACCTGGGCCCGGAGGGGCTGGCCCGTTCAGTGGTGGTGGTAGCCACTTCGGATCAGCCTGCGCTGGTGCGCATCAAGGGTGCCATGGTGGCCACAACCATTGCCGAGTTTTTCCGGGATTTGGGCCTGGATGTGCTTTTTGTCATGGATTCGGTGACCCGCCTGGCCCTGGCCCAGCGGGAGGTGGGCCTGGCCATCGGCGAGCCCCCGGCCACCAGGGGCTATACCCCCTCGGTGTTCGCCCTCCTGCCCAAGCTTTTAGAGCGCACCGGGCCCGGCCGCAACGGCACAATCACCGCCTTTTACACCGTGCTGGTGGAAGGTGATGACATGAACGAACCCATTGCCGATGCGGTGCGGGGTATCCTGGATGGGCATATCGTCTTGAACCGGGCTCTAGCTGAGAAGAACCACTACCCGGCCATCGACGTTTTGGCCAGTATCAGCCGTTTGATGGTGGAAGTGACCAGCATGGAGCACCAGGAACTCGCCGCCAAACTCCGGTCGGCCCTGGCCGCCTACACAGAAGCGGAAGATCTGATCAACATCGGGGCTTACGCCCACGGTTCCAATCCGGAAATCGATGAAGCAATCAAACTGCATCCCAGGATCACTGCCTTCCTGCAGCAGGGTGTCAATGAACGTTCGGACTTCTCCGAGACCTTGGCGCAGCTGGAAGCGGTGTTCAGTGGGAATGGTTAGGGGTTGAGGCATGGCTCGCTTTAAGTTTCGCCTGGAAAAGGTGCTGAAAGTCAGGGAAATCCAGGAAGAACAGTCCAAGTTCAAGTGGGCCCGGGAAGAGCGTATGGCCCATGAAGAACGTGCCAAATTGGCGCGCCTAAAGGAACACGAACAGGAGATCAGGGAATTCGGCTACGGGCAGGGTGAGGTGCTGCTGCGCCAGGCCATGTATGAGTACCTGGAAAACCTGGACCGCAAGGTGCAAAGGCAGACGGAGCGGGTGGCCAAGCAGGAAGAGGCGGCCAGCCACGCCAAGAAGCAGTGGCTCAAGGCCCGGCAGGAAAGGAAAAAGGTTTCCATCCTGCGGACAAAAGTCTACGCCTCCTTTGTGAAAGAGGAACTGAACAAAGACCAGAAAGTGCTGGATGACATGCGCTCGCGTGTCTTGTCCTAGGGAGGTACTCTGTTGTGGGCAGATGGGTTTTGGCCTTCACTTTTCTCTTGATCGCTGTGCTCGCTGCCTTCGTCGTCCTCTCCGTCACCGGAGTGATCGACGGGCCGGCTCTCCTCTGGAGCTGGGCTGGACGGATCGATTGGCTCCAGCCCCACCTGGCGACCTACAGCCGGGGACAGGAAGCGGAAACCTGGATCGCGGCACAGGAGGCCGAGCTTATGGCCATGCTGGCCGATTTGGAAAACCGCTATGAGGAGCTGCGGGCCAGCCAGAACCGGCTGGAGCAGCGCTCGCAGCAGCTGGACAAGCGGGAGAGCGAACTGGCGGCCTGGGAGGCCAGGCTCCAGGCGGAAGCGGAGCACAGGCGCAGTGTACAGAATCTCGCGGAAATCTACAGCGGCATGCAGCCCCAGGACGCAGCCCGCATCCTGCAGGAGCTGGATAGGGAGCTGGTCCTCCAGGTTCTTTTGGAGATGGACACCTTCACCGCCGCTGACATCCTTACTCTTCTGCCAACTAACCTGGCCGCGGCCTTGAGTAAAGAACTGGGCCGGGCCGGTGAATAGGTTGGAAAACAGCTGGGAAAGGAGGTGAGAGCATCGAGTTAGTAGCCATTATTGATTTGCTGCCGAGCGCGCAGGCGGAGCAGGGACAGGCCGTCCGCCGCCAAGGTGAGGGGGAAGCAAGCTTTGCCGACCTCTTGAGCAAAGCCCTCACCCCTGGGCAGGCCGCAGCGGAACCGCAGGAAGAGGTCCCCAAAGAGCGTGAGGACGAAAAGCAGGAGGAACAGAACGATCTTCCTTGGGGCTCCATCCTCCTCGACCTGCGGGGACAGCCAAGCGCCGAAGTCCCCGAAGGCACCGAGCAGCCTTCCGCCCTTGGGGCAGCGGAACTGCCGCAGCGACAATTCCCGCTGCAGCCAAGCGCAGCAGAGCTGCCAAGGCAAGGCTTGACCACTTCTGCCAGTGAATCCGCGGCAGTGCCCACAGGCGATCCGAGCGAGGCTGAACCGCCCGCTTGGCCCGTTCCAGCAGCGGAGCAAGAGGCGGGGGAAGTACTCCAGCCACCAAGTGGGCAGAAGCACAAAGCTGAAAGCCCTGCTCCAGAAGGGGCCGGAAACCAAGAAGCAGCTCCACTAGAGCAGATGCCCCGGCGTAGGCTGAGCCCATTGCCTCGACCGCGCGGGGAGGCTCCCCGGAGCGCTGAACCCCGGTCCGCTCTAGTGGGCAAGGCGGGGCAGGGGCCGCTGGCCGAGGTACCCACCGAGGGTGCCAGAAACGTGCGGGTGAGGAGAGCGGTTACTATCCGGGAGGGAGCTCCGCTGCCGCAGGAGCTGCAAGGTGGAGAGGGAAGCCCCAAGGAGGTCGTTCTGCCCAGCCTAGCAGCGGAAAACGGTCCTGAGCCCCAAGCTCAAGAGCGGGAATTTGCATTTGCCGCCCAAGGGGAGGAGCAGCCTAAGGAAAGCGGCGACTTCCCTCAGGCCAAACCCAGCCCCACACGGGGATCTGCCGCCCCGGAGACTCGGGCGGAAGCGCCAGTGAAACCCGAGGCAGGGCCGGCGGAGGGAGAGCAGCAGGTGGTGGAAGGGGAAGCCGTTCCAACGGCTTTTGAAACGGCTGAACCGGAAAAGGAGCTGAAGCCGCCCGCAGCCCAGCGGAGCCAGCCAGAGGAAAGGATTGATCCCGAAGTCCCCAAGGCGCATCCGGAACCGGCGGTACAACCACCCCCAGTCAAGCTGGAGCAAGTGCAGGAAGAGCTGGAGATGCCCGCACCTTTGCGGACCGTGCTGGACCTTAGGCAGCCGCAGCAGGTTTTGCCTAAGCTGGTGCGCTTCATGGAAACGCTGGTCACCGAAGAGCGCAGCGAAGTGCGCATCGAGCTCAAGCCAGGGCACCTAGGTGAGATGCGCATCAAACTCGCCGTGGAGCGGGGGGTCATGGTGGCCCAGTTCCTGGTGGAGAACAGCAGGGTGCAGGAGCTGATCTCCGCACAGCTTCCCCAGCTTTACGCAGCCTTACAGGACCAGGGAACGGTGCTGGGCGACGTGATGATTGATATCGGCTTGGGCCAGGACAAGCTGGGCCGGGAAAACCAGTCCCAAGGTCGGGCACCTGGGCGCTCCGGCCAGGCTAAAGCCGGAGCAAAAGAAACAGCCACGGCGGCGCGCTATCTAGCAGGCAGCAGCTGGCACAGGGTCGATGTACGTGTCTAAGGAGGTGAGGTATTTGTATGTGAACACGGTGGGTACCGTGGACGAACTGCTCCGCCAGCGGGAAGGGGCCAAAAGGGACCCAAGCGCCTTGGGCAAAGATGACTTTCTCCGTCTGCTGATCACGCAGCTGAAATACCAGGACCCCATCAGTCCAGTAGACGATAAAGAGTTCATTGCCCAAATGGCCCAGTTCAGCAGTTTGGAGCAGATGCAGAATCTCAACACCAACCTCAGTGAAATGATGCTGGCCCAGCAGAAGCTCTCAGCCTTGGGACAAGCCATGCAGATGATCGGCAAGGAAGTGGAGCTGTTCACCAAGGAAGGCGAAAGCCTCTTTGGCAAGGTGACGGGGGTGCAGTTCCGCAGCGGCTGGCCTGAGATTATTGTAGGCGGCAAGCTGTACGATTTCACTGAAGTGGTGGCCATCAGGGAGGGAGTGCCCAGTGACCCAGCAGTTTAAGATCCCCAGGGGATTACCTGTCCAGCCGGCGCAGCCGAAAACCACGCCGCGCAGCAAACCCGCGGCCAAACAGCAGGACTCCTTTGCTCAGATCCTCGAGAGCAAGCTGCAGCAGCCTGCCCTGAAGTTTTCGGCCCATGCCGCCAGGAGGCTGGAGGCGCGGGGCATTCGCTTCACCGATGAGCAGCTGCACACTCTGGAAGAAGCTGTGGAGAAGGCCAGAAAAAAGGGAGGCAGAGAGACCTTGATCCTCATGGGCGATGTTGCCCTGGTGGTGAGCGTGGTTAACCGCACCGTGATCACCGCCATCGATGGGGAGAGTCTCAAGGAAAACGTGTTTACCCAGATTGACAGTGCGGTTATCACCTAAAAGCAAAAACTACAGGGCTGGACCCTTCGGGGAGCCCTCCCCCCACTGAACGATTGAGGTGGGGTTTGAAAGGAGGATGCAGAGCGTATGTTGCGTTCAATGTTTGTCGGCGTCTCCGGTCTGAAAGCGCACCAGATGCGGATGGACGTCATCGGCAACAACATTGCCAATGTGAATACCGCGGGGTATAAAGCTTCGCGGGTTACCTTCCAGGAAATGCTCAGCCAGACCACCCGCGGCGCCACGGCGCCCACCGCGAACCGCGGTGGTTCTAACCCGCAGCAGGTGGGCCTGGGCGTGCAGCTGGGTTCCATCGATGTCAAGCACACCCAAGGCAACACCCAAAGCACCGGTTACATCACAGACCTGGCCATTGAAGGAGACGGCTTCTTTATCCTAGCAGAAGGAGAAGATGGCTTAAACCGCCTCTACACCCGGGCGGGGATTTTCGGCCTGGACAGCGGAGGCACGGAAGGCAACCTGGTCTCCTTGGTGAACGGCATGCGGGTGATGGGCTACAGGGCGGAGAACGGGATTATCGACTACACGTCCCTCAAACCCCTGTACATCTCCGGTTCGCAAACCATCGAAGCGAGGGCCACAGATCAGGTGGTGTTCGGCGGAAACCTGGACAGCCGCTACACGGAAGGGACCGGGGTCCGCAGGACTGTACAGGTCTACGACTCCCTGGGCACAGAACACACAATTGTAGTGGATTTAACCAAAACAAAGGAGGATAACACATGGGATTGGAAGGCCTACTGGCTCGTGCCCAGTAGCGCTATCCCCGTCGACCAGGCAGGTGAAATCACCCCCAACGCCAGGTATGTGGTGGACGACAACGACCAGCTGTGGAGAGTAGCTTCCGACTATGAATACGATGGGAACCCAGGCGCTAGCCCTGACGCGGTATTAGTGGCCACCTTTGATAGTGGCACCTGGACGGTCGCGGGCACAACGGACTCTACCTTTACCTTTGGGACCGAGCTCGATGAAGGCACGTTTCTCACGGCCGCATCCGATGGGAGCTCTCTGGTGCTCACAGCCGAACTCGCGGTGGGCCAGGCCGACAGCGACACAAGGATCGAGTTCGGTACCAACGGCAGTTTCCTGGGACCGAAACCAGAGAAGGCAGTGATCAGCTTTGACCCGGCGGGGGCAGAATCCATCCGTATTAAGCTGGACTTTACGCAGTTCACGCAGTATGCGGATACCTTCACCGGGAAGTTCCTCAGCCAGAACGGCCACACCAGTGGTGCTTTGGAAAGCTTCACCATCGACCAGAACGGGGTCATCGTGGGCAGCTTCTCCAACGGCTTAACCCAGGCCCTGGGTCAGGTGGCTCTGGCCAAGTTTGCCAACCCCGGCGGGCTCATGCGGTCAGGCTCCACCATGTTTATGGAGTCCACCAACTCCGGGAGTGCGCAGGTGGAACCGGCTGGGGCGCCTGGTTTCGGGCAGATCATCCCCAGTGCCTTGGAGATGTCCAATGTGGATCTCAGTGAAGAGTTCACTGACATGATCATCACACAGAGGGGCTTCCAGGCCAACTCCCGCATCATCACCACATCTGATGAAATGCTCCAAGAGCTGGTGAACTTGAAACGATAGATTGGGCTGACTAGGGGGCTGCATCTGCAGCCCCACTAGTCCATGAAGGAGTGCGGATAGATGGATCTGGCAACCATATTGGGTATTTTCATCGGTCTTGGGCTGATGATCCTGGCCATTGTGATGGAAGGGGATGTCACGCTCTTTCTGAGCCTGCCGAGCCTGCTGATTGTCTTTGGTGGCACCTTCGCCTCCATCATGGTCAACTTCTCCATGAAGGAAGTCCTCAGCGTATTTCCCCTGCTCAGGGTGGCCTTCTCCCGGCAGACCAACGACAGTGCAGGCGTCATCGAGACCCTGGTGGAGTTTGCTGAAATCTCCCGCCGTGAGGGGCTGCTGGCCCTGGAGGAGCGGGCCCAGGCCACCAATGAGCCCTTTTTGCAGAAGGGGATTCAGCTGATCGTGGACGGCACCGATGCCGAACTGGTGCGCAACATCCTGGAAATCGAACTCTTTTTCCTGGAGGAGCGTCACCGCATCGGCCAGCGCATCTTCGAGCAGATGGGTGCCCTCTCGCCGGCTTACGGCATGATCGGTACTCTAATTGGACTCATCGCCATGCTGGGGCAGCTGGACAAACCTGAGCAGGTGGGTATGGGCATGGCCGTGGCTTTGATCACCACCCTCTACGGTGCGGTGGCCTCCAACCTCTTGTTCCTGCCCATCGCCGGGAAGCTGCGGCTGAAGAGCGATGAGGAAGTGCTCATCAAGCAGGTGATGATCGAGGGAATTTTGTCCATCCAGGCAGGGGAGAATCCGCGGATTGTAGAAGAGAAGCTGAAGTCGTTCCTCTCGCCGGACGAAAGGGAGGCGGCTGTTCGGGATCGGGTCAGGGCGCGCTCCACTTCCGAAGGAGTGACGGTCAATGCGTAAAAGGCACAGGGATGACTCTGGACCGGTCGCTTCTTGGCTCACCACCTATTCCGACATGATGTCGCTCCTTCTGGCCTTTTTTGTGCTGCTGTTTTCCTTTTCGGTCATAGACGAGCACAGGTTCGCCACGTTCATCACCGCCTTCCAGAACTACATGGGTATCATCGGCGAAGGAACCGGTCCTTTAGAACAGCCTGGCCCCCTGCCCATGGATTATTCTGACCTGGGGAGGCGCCAGCTCTACGAACTGTTCCAGGAGCTCAGTGAACTGGTGGAAGAAGAGGGCATGACAGGTGTCCAGCTGGAGCTAGAGGAGCGGGGATTAATTGTGCGCTTCGCCGAGCAGGTCTTTTTTGACCTGGGTGAGGCCACCCTCAAGCCCGAGGCCATCCAGGCCTTGAGGACGATCGCCCCAACGCTGCGAGAGCTGCCCAATCCCCTGCGGGTGGAGGGGCATACCGATAACTGGCCCATCAGCACCGCCCGGTTTCCCTCCAACTGGGAGCTGAGCGTGCATCGGGCCACTAACGTGGTGCGTTTTCTCGTTGAGGAAGAGGGCTTTGATCCCCAGAAGCTCTCCGCGGCAGGTTATTCGGAATACAGGCCGATCCGGTCCAACGACACCGCGGAAGATCGCGCCATGAACCGCCGGGTTGATATTGTGATCCTCAATATCGACCTCTGGGACTATGAACCCAATTAAGAGGAGGCTTCGTAATGGCCAGGAAAGTGGAAGTAGACCTGAAATTACTGATCGTTGCCGTCGCCTTCGTGATCATCGCCACCGTGGGCAGCGCCTTCACCACCTACTTGATTTTCCGCGGCAGCGCTGCGCAGACTCCTCAAGGGCAGGAAACGACCACCACCCGCAAAGAACTGGGCCCAACCCATCCCCTGGGTGAGTTCACCCTGAACCTCCTATCTTCACCAAACCAGCGCCGCTATATCCGCACCGAAATTGTTCTGGAGACCAGCAACAAGAAGGTGGTAGGTGAGCTGGAAAAGAGGATGCCCCAGGTACGTGATGAGGTGATCACTATTATCCGGGCTAGAACCGCGGAGGACCTGAGCACCCAGGCTGGCATGGAGTCCCTGCGCCTTGATATTCTCAAGGCCATGAACGCCCTGGTTTCCACAGGCGAGGTCACCGATGTGTTCTTCATCGATCTGATTATCCAGTAGCCGAAGAAGGGGGTACATATGCCGCGCTCTATTCTCTCCCAAGGTTTACTTGAGGAAGATGCCCTGCTTCACGCCTTGACTAAGGCCTTTTGGCGTGCCTTGGGGGCACTGAACGAAGCTTTAGAGCGGACCCAGGTAGAAGGTCCCCACCTGGAGCGCCTGGAAGACGATTTAGCCCGTGCGGTTTCCCCCGAGGCCTTCGCCGTCGCCGCGGAGCTGGGGGGCTGTGAGCTGCTTCTGGCCATGCCCGCAGGGGATGCCCAGGAACTGGGGGAAAAGTTCGGTGAAGCTCCCTTGGGGGTAGTGGAAAAACTGAGCCAGATGTGGACAGGGCAGCTGGCAGAGGAACTGGGCACCGCCTACACCGTCTATCGAGGCCAGAGGGTAGACCTGGGTGCCCTGAACCCACCGGGAAGCTCCCGGGCCCATCTCGCCCGCTATTTCTTCCGGCTTGAGGGGAAGCAGCTGGGGTTTTACGCAGTGTTCCAATGTTTTGCGGAGCTTCAGGCCCTGGCGGCACGACCCGGCGGGGCACAGATTAAGGGACAGGGAGGGACAAGAGCCATTAAGAGCCAGATGGTTAAGGGAACTGAAGTTGAGGTGAGCAAGGCTGTCTTTACGCCCATTGGGGAGCTGGACCATGTGGAACAGGAACAGGAGCTGCGCCTTTTGGAGGATATTGACCTGACCATCACCGTGGAACTGGGCCGCACCACCCTGACCCTCAAGGAAATCCTGGAGCTGAAGCCCCAGTCCGTAATTAGACTGGAGAAGCTGGCGGGGGAACCTGTGGACGTTTTCGTGAACAACAACAAGGTGGCCCGGGGTGAGGTTGTGGTCCTAGAAGACAACTTCGGTGTGCGCATCCTGGAGATCGTGCCCAAGTCCAAGCGGGTTCAGGAGTGAATGTACGATGGACGCGGAGCTCATCTGGGGTCTAGTCCGGGTCGTCTTGGCTTTAGCCATAGTTGTGCCCCTCACCATTTTCGCCACGCGCTGGTACGGCCGCAGGCAGGGGCAGGGGCAGAATCTGCGCATTAAAGAGGTACTATCCTTGGGCACCAACCGCGCTTTATATGTCGTAATCTGGGAGGATAGGGAGCTGCTTTTGGGTGTTACTGCCCAAAGCATCACCGTTTTGGATCAAAAACCGCTGCCGCACTTAGCTGAGGAGGAGGCTTTGGAGTAGATGGGCTTTCTGCAGACAACGATCCCCTTTCCCAGCGTGGATATTGGCATCGGCATTGCCGAAGGCCCTGGCGATGTGGCCATCACTTTGCAGATTCTCCTGCTGCTGACCATCCTCACTCTGGCCCCGGCCATCCTCGTCCTCCTTACCTCCTTTACCCGGACGGTGATCGTCCTTTCTTTGATCCGCAATGCCCTGGGAACAAACCAGGTTCCTCCCAACCAAGTTTTGATCGGTCTGGCCCTTTTTTTGACTGCCTTCATCATGGCGCCCACCTTCGGGGCGGTCTACACCGACGCCCTGCTCCCGTACTTCAACGGCGAGCTGTCGCTGGAAGAGATGTGGGAGGTGGGGCTGGAGCCCATCCGGGAGTTTATGCTGCGCAACACCAGGGAGAAGGACTTGGAGATGTTCGTGGCCTTGAGGGGACAGGAGCGGCCCCAGACACCGGCGGATCTTGATACCCTGACCCTGATCCCCGCTTTTGTCATCTCTGAATTGAAGACCGCCTTCCAGCTGGGCTTTGTCATCTTCGTGCCCTTCTTGGTCATCGACATGGTGGTGGCTTCCACACTCATGGGCATGGGCATGATGATGCTGCCGCCCATCATGATTTCGCTGCCCTTTAAGCTGTTGCTGTTTGTGCTGGTGGATGGCTGGCATTTGATCGTGCGCTCGCTGCTGGCGAGCTTCACATAAGGGGTGATGGCATGACCGATCAAATGGTGGTCAGTATTGCCCGGGATGCTGTCCTCACCATTTTGCTGGTGGCAGGACCCGCCCTGGGCATCGGTATGCTGGTGGGGCTGTTGGTCAGCATTTTCCAAGCCACCACCCAGATCCAGGAGCAGACCCTGACCTTTATTCCCAAAATCATTGCCGTACTGGTTTCCATCGTCATTTTCGGTCCTTGGATGATCCGGCGTTTGGTGGACTTCGCCGAACGCTTACTGAGCGAACTGCCAGCGTTCATCAGGTAGGGGGAGGCCGCGAAGTTGATTTCCGTAGTTGATTTCGTCCGCTTCTCCCTAAGTTTTATCCGCCTGGCCACATTTTTCGCCGCCGCGCCCTTGTTTGGCATGCGCAATGTGCCCGTCATGGTCAAGGTGGGCCTCTCTGCCCTGTGCGCCCTGGTGGCGCTGCCGCCCCTTGATCCCCTGTGGGATCTGGGTTCCTGGCCTGTTTTGGCCGTCCTGGCCCTGCAGGAGGTGGTGGTGGGGCTGGTTTTGGCTTTGGCGGTGGTTTTGGTTTTTGCCGTCGTGAGCTTTGCCGGCCATTTTGTCGATGTGCCCCTGGGCTTTGGTATGGCTTCGGTTTTTGATCCGGCCCTGGGTGGACAAATCCCTGTTTTTTCCCAGTTCTACCATGTGGTGGCCGTCCTGATCTTTTTCGCCCTAGACGCCCACCTGTGGCTGATCCGGGCGGTCCAGCATTCCTTCGCGGCGGTGCCCTTGGGATCGGCTTTCCGCCTGGAGCCCAGTTTTGCGCTGTTTATGCAGCTAGCGGCGGAGATCTTCATCATCGGCCTGAAGATCGCCCTGCCGGTGATGGCCACGCTCCTGCTCACCGACATTGGCTTGGGCATTGTCATCCGGGCGGTGCCCCAGATCAACGTGTTTGTTCTGGGCTTTCCCATCAAGATCATGGTGGGCATGGCGGTGGTGCTTCTGGCCCTGCCCGCGGCTGTGCACCTGATCACTCAGCTGTTCAGCAGCGAGGGAGTTCTCCTTCGCTATCTGCAGGAGCTGCTTACTCTAGGAGGGAGTTAAGTGGCAGAATACCGGTTCAATCTGCAGCTCTTCGCCGGCGAAAAAACCGAACCGGCAACGCCCCGGCGCCGGGAAGAAGCGCGCAAAAAAGGCCAAGTGGCCAAAAGCGCGGAAGTATCCACCGCGTTTTTGGTCTTAACCGGCTTTCTCCTCCTTCGGGGGGTGGGGCCCTTTGTGGCGCGCCATCTGCGGGAGACGGTCCAGTTCTTCCTGGCCAATTTGCACCAGTGGCAGGGGGATCTGCCGGGACTGGGGAGTCTGCTCTTGGTGGGCGCCGCCAAGTTCGGCCTGGTGGTGGCTCCAATCTTCTTGGCCTTTTTCGCCATCTCCCTGCTCAGCCAGGTGATCCAGGTGGGCTTTGTGGTCTCCAGCGAAGTTCTCCAGCCCAAGTTTTCCCGCATCAACCCCCTGGAAGGCCTGCGGCGGATCTTTTCCAAACGGGCCTTGGTGGAGTTTCTCAAGTCAGCAGCGAAGGTGGCCCTGGTGGGCTATTTAGTTTACAAACAGGTCGCGGGGAACATCACCTGGCTGCGCCATGCGGGACTGTTCGAGTTGGAGCAGGGTATCGCCCTGGTGGTGGATGGAATCTACCGTTTGGGGCTGCAGGTTGGGCTGCTGCTTATGGTTGTGGCGGCCGCGGACTATTGGTGGCAGCGCCGGGAGTTTGAGACCAGCATCCGCATGTCTAAAGAGGAGATCAAAGAGGAGTTCAAGCAGATGGAAGGCGACCCCCTGGTCCGCTCCAGGATCCGCCAGCGCCAGCGGCAGATCGCCGCCCAAAGGATGATGCAGGCGGTACCCACCGCCGATGTGGTGGTGACCAACCCCACCCACTACGCGGTGGCTATCAAGTACACTCCGGGGCAGATGGACGCTCCCCAGGTGGTGGCCAAGGGCCGGGGCTTAATTGCCCAGCGGATCAAGGAAGAAGCGCAGAAACATCGTATTACTACAATACAGAACCCGGAGTTAGCCAGGGCACTGTACGCGACCACCGAAGTGGGGCAGGAGATTCCAGCGCACCTCTATCCTGCCGTCGCCGAGGTTCTGGCCTTTGTTTATCGTTTGCGTAAGAAGTCGGTTTAGCTGCTGAAGATAAAGGGTGGTGGACATGGCCAAATCAGGGCTTTCACTAAACCAGAGCGTGGGACGGATCAGCGACCTTTTTGTGGTCATGGCGGTGGTGCTAATCGTGATCATGATGGTCCTGCCGCTGCCCCCTGTCCTGCTGGACCTGCTTTTGGCTGTGAACATCAGCCTATCCCTGCTCATTTTGCTCATCTCCATGAACATCCGGGAAGCGCTGGAGATATCCGTGTTTCCTTCGCTGCTCTTGATTACCACCCTGTTCCGCTTGGCTTTGAGCGTTTCTTCCACACGCTTGATTCTCCTTACCGCCAACCCCGGCCGCATCATCTTGGCCTTTGGCGAGTTTGTGGTGGGCGGCAACTACGTGGTGGGTTTCGTCATCTTCTTCATTTTGGTCGTTGTCCAGTTCATCGTGATTACTAAAGGTGCCGAGCGGGTTGCTGAGGTGGCCGCCCGCTTCACCTTGGATGCCATGCCCGGCAAGCAGATGAGCATCGACGCGGACTTGAACGCCGGGCTGATTACCGAAGGCGAAGCCCGGCAGCGCCGCCAGCAGATCGCCCGGGAAGCGGATTTTTTCGGGGCCATGGATGGTGCCGCCAAGTTCATCAAGGGAGATGCCATTGCCGGTATTGTCATCCTGGTCATCGATCTTCTGGGCGGTTTGGCCGTGGGTATGCTGCAAAAGGGCATGGACTTTTCCGGTGCCCTCAGCCGCTACGCTCTGCTAACGGTGGGGGACGGACTGGTGACCCAGATCCCCGCGCTGCTCATCTCCACAGCCACGGGCATTGTGGTCACCAGGGGCGCCTCCGAAAACAACCTGGGCTCGGACCTGACCTCCCAGCTCTTTGCCCACTACCGAGTTCTGACCACGGCAGCAGTGGTGGTGGCCCTCTTCGGCCTTGTGGGCGGCCTGCCTAAAGTGCCCTTCCTGTTCCTGGCCGCTTCCTTTGGCGCCCTGGCCGCGGTGGTGCGAAGGGCGGAAAAAGGGCAGGAGCAGGAAGAAGAAACGGTCTTGGAACAGCAGCGCCTGGAGGAAGCCCGCAAGCCGGAAAGCGTAGTCTCCCTGCTCCAGGTGGATCCCATTGAAATGGAGATCGGCTACAGCTTGATTCCCCTGGTGGATGAGGGCCAGGGCGGGGACCTCTTGGATCGGATCAGCATGATCCGCCGGCAGTGCGCGATCGAGCTGGGTGTTCTAGTGCCGGTGATCCGGATTCGGGATAATCTCCAGCTCAGCCCCGATGAGTATGTGGTGAAGATTAAAGGGATCCAGGTTGGCCGCGGAGAACTAATGGTTAACCACTATCTGGCCATGGATGCGGGAGGCGTCACGGAGCAGGTGAGCGGCATCCCCACCACGGAGCCGGCCTTTGGGCTGAAAGCCCTCTGGGTGGATGCTGCTACCCGGGAGCGTGCGGAGTATGCTGGGTACACCGTGGTGGATCCCCCTGCGGTTTTGGCCACCCACCTCACGGAGATCATCCGCACCCACGCCCATGAACTTTTGGGCCGCCAGGAGGTGAAGTCGCTTCTGGATGGTGCCCGGGAAAACTACTCCGCGGTTGTGGATGAGCTGGTGCCGGATCTGCTCACCGTGGGCGAGGTGCAGAAAGTGCTGCAGAACCTCCTGCGGGAGGGGGTACCCATCCGCAATTTGGTCACCATTTTGGAAACCCTGGCGGATATGGCGCCGGTCACCCGGGATGTGGACTACTTAACTGAATTCGTGCGGGAGGCTCTCGGACGGCAGATCTGCCAGATGTACCAGGAAGATGGCGTACTGACCGTGCTCACTTTGAGCTCCCGCTGGGAGGAGGCTATCGCCGAGTCCATAGAGCATACAGACCGCGGACTTGCGGTGGCCCTCGACCCCCGGCTCCTGCAGGAGCTGTACGGGGCACTGGGACAAGCCTTGGAACAGCACCTGATGCCCTACCCGCTGATCTTGGTTTCTCCCCAGATCAGGATGGCGCTGAAGCGGCTCACGGAACGGGCTATTCCGCGCCTTATTGTCCTGTCCTATAACGAGATCAGCCCGGATGTCCAGGTGAATGCGGTGGGGACGGTGAATTGATACCATGAGGGTTAAGAAATTCACAGGAAAGACGATACAAGAAGCAGTAGAGAATCTGCGCCAGGAATTCGGGCGCGATGCGGTGATCCTGCATACCGCCCAAAAAAGGGCCTGGTTGTGGGGGCGCATGGGGCCGAAACGCTATGAAGTGCTGGGGGCCTTTGACCCCAACTACCGGGCGGAGGGCAAGAACAAGAACAACTCGGCTGAACGCAGCCGGGCGGCCCAGGCCCCGGGCGGAGAAGACTCCCGGCCGGACCCGGCCTGGTCCCAAGCGGTGCAGAGCCTCTGCAACCGCCTGATCGGGGCGGATATGCCCAAGGACTTGGCTGTGCAGCTGCTGAAGGAAGTGCTCAAGGGACTGCCCAAGGAGGACTGGAATGAACAGGCCAAGCTGTGGCAGCGCCTGCAGGAAGTGACGGCCCAGCGCATTCAAACGGCGGAGCCGTGGGAGTTTGGGGGAGAGCAGAAGGTTGTGGCTTTGATCGGACCCACCGGCGTGGGCAAGACCACCACCATCGCCAAGCTGGCCGCTAACTTCTCACTGATTGCCCAGCGCAAGGTGGGTCTGATCACGGTGGATACCTACCGCATCGCCGCGGTTGAGCAGCTGAAAACCTACGCGGAGATCATGGGCCTGCCCCTGCATGTGGCCTACAGCCCCAGGGAGCTGCAGGAGGGTTTGGCTAAGCTCAAGGACAGGGACCTAGTTCTCATCGATACCGCGGGGCGCAGCCAGAACAACCAGCTGCACATGGGCGAACTGAAGCACTTTTTTAAGGATCTGGAGGCGGAAATCCACCTGGTGATCAGTGCCACCACCAAGGCCCGCGACGTGGACGAGATCATATCGGTTTTTGGCCAATTGCCGATTGATCGCCTGATCATCACCAAACTGGATGAGACCAGTGCCTATGGAGTCCTGCTCCACACCTGCCAGCGGGCCCAGGTGCCCATCGCCTTCGTCACCACAGGGCAGGGGGTTCCAGAAGATATCGAGGTGGCGGATGGCGCGCGAATTGCCCAACTTATTTTGGGGGACACGTAAAAATGAGAGATCAAGCGGCGAACCTGAGGAGACTGGTTGCGAACAAGGAACCCAGCTCTCGAATCATCGCTGTGACCAGTGGCAAAGGCGGGGTTGGGAAAACGAATATTGCTGTGAATTTGGCACTGGCCCTGTGTCAGATGAACTACAGGGTCGCGCTCATCGACGTAGATTTGGGCCTAGCCAACGTGGATATCGTCCTGGGTATTACCCCCAGGTTTAACTTGGGACATGTCATGTACGGGCAGAAAACCCTGGGGGAGATCATCATGGAAGGCCCCTTGGGCCTGAAGATCATCTCCGGGGGTTCCGGCATCACTGAGCTGGCCAACCTCAACGGATGGCGTCTGGAGGCTTTCATCGCCTCCTTTGAAGAGCTCAACCAGAACTTCGATTTCGTGATCCTGGACACGGGCGCTGGCGTGCACCGGACGGTGACCAGCTTTGTTCTGGCCGCCACCGATATTCTGGTGGTGACCACCCCGGAACCAACCGCGATCACGGATGCCTACGGACTCTTGAAGATTATTCACCAGCGGGCACCCCAAGCCAGCGTGCGCTTGGTGGTCAATATGGCGAAAAGCCCCGGCGAGGCGGACATGGTGGCGGACAGGCTCAACTCCGTCCTGCGGGAGTTTGTGCAGTGGGAAGTGGATTACGTGGGGCATATCCTCACCGAGGCCCAGGTGGCCCGGGCCGTGGCGGAGCAGCATCCTTTTTTGCTTGCCTATCCCAACTGCCGGGCCAGCCGCTCCATCAAGAGGATCGCCGGGGTTTTGGCCGGTGGGAACGCCCCCAGCGAGCCTTTGGGCATTCGCGGTTTCTTTGCACGCGTATCGGGGCTTTTACAGATCTAGTGAGGGAGTGCTATGCAGGTCGTACCAAATCAGCTGGTAGAACTACATGTGGATAGCCCGGCGGGGATGCGGATTTACCGCACCAGGGTGGAAGATGCCTACGACGATTTGGTGATTGTGGGCGCCCCCCTGGAGAAGGGGGCCGTTGTCCCCATCCGCCTGGGTACCGAACTGAAGATCGAGTTCAAGCTGACAGGCCCGGACAAAGAGGGACGCTTCAGCACAACGGCCATCGTGGAAAAGCGCTTCCGGACAAGCATCCCCCTGCTGCAGCTGCGCCTTTTAGGCGAGTGGCAGAAAACACAGGAGCGCATGTTCGTGCGGGTGCCCGTGCATCTCGACGCCGTGGTTGTTCCCCTCCAGGAAGGCGGTGAGGAGCTTCCACCCCAGACTGCGCTCATCCTCAATTTAAGCGGGGGTGGCTTTCTGCTCCGCAGCGACCATCCCTTCCAGATCGATGATGAGGTGCGCATCTCCTTCCGGATCGGGTCAGAGCAGATTGTGTCCACGGCCTATGTGGTGCGTTTTGTCCCCGGGGAAACGGGCCAGGATTACGGCTTTGCCTTTTTGGATATCCCAGAAGCCATGCGTAAGGCTATTATCCAGTTTGTGTTCAAACGCCAGATCGAGCTGGCGGAACTTACCCGGGAGGATCTCAGTTAATTCCGTCCCCATGGGGTGAAGAATGTGTCTTGGGAGAAGGAGCACAGGCGCAGGGAAGAGCTGTGGCGCAGGTACAAAACGGGCAACGATCCCGCGGCGCGGGAACAGCTCATTGAAGAATACATACCCTTGGTGAAATATGTGGCTGGCCGTTTGGCCATGAACCTGCCCAGCAACGTGGATCTGGGCGATTTGGAGAGCTTTGGTTTTTTCGGCCTGCTGGATGCTTTGGAAAAATACGATGCGGAGCGCAACACCAAGTTCGAAACCTACGCCACCACCCGCATCCGGGGCGCGATCATCGATGGACTGCGCTCCTTGGATTGGGTGCCCCGCAGCACCCGCTCCAAGGCCCGCCTGGTGGAAAGCCAGATCTACGAGCTCACCAATGATCTGGGGCGCACCCCCACCGATGACGAAGTGGCGGCTGCCCTGGGGTTGAGTCTGGACGAATACTACGGGCTCCTCTCGGAGCTGAAGGGGGCCAATCTCTTTTCCCTGGATGAGACCGCGGCCGGCGATGAAAACCGGGATAATCTGCGCATTCTAGACTTAGTGGTGGACCAAGGACTGCTCCCCGATGAACTCCTGGTGGAACGGGAAAGCGTCAAAGAGCTGGCCGCGGCCGTAGCGGAGCTCTCCGAACGGGAGCAGCTGGTCTTGGCCCTTTACTACCAAGAAGATCTGACCTTAAAGGAGATCGGCCACGTTTTGCAGGTGTCCGAATCCAGGGTATCCCAGATCCACACCAAGGCCATTATGACACTGCGCAGTCGGCTCAGTTAGGAGCGGAGGGAACAACCATGTCCATTAGGTTTCCTGATTTCCAAATCCTAGTTTCCCGCTCAGATCAAGTGCCCAAGGTCCACCGGGAGGGGGACCCCACAGGTGCCGCGGGCCGGGTGGCACCCCAGGTCAGCCAGGAGTTTGCCGCCCGGGAGCGGCGGGTGGAGCGAAACAAGGAAAAAGACCGCATCCGCGATCGCAAGGAGCGCAGGCGCAGGCAAGGGCAAGAGGAACCTGGCCAGCGGCCCAAAACCAGAAGGCGCATCGATGTGCGGGCCTAGGGGGTTGGTGCTGTGGAGTTCTTCCTCGTCTTTGCGCTGGGCATGATCGTGGCGGTCTTGGCCCTTTTCCTGATCCGCCCGGGGCTTTTTGCCCGCCCCAATCTAGATTACTCCGTGATGGAGATGATGGTGGAGGAAGCCATCAACCAGCTGGAGGAAAGGCAGCAGGCGATCTTGGCAGAAATCGAAGAGCAGCAACGCATCCTGCTCCAGCTCCAGGATCAGATTGTCAAGAGCTTCCTGCCCGAGTCCCACAAATCCCCCAAGGTGCTGGCGGTGCTGGAACTGGCTGCCCAAGGTAAAGATGTGGCGGAAGTTGCCAAAAAACTGGGCTTGGGGCTGGGGGAGGTGGAGCTCATTTTAGAGCTGAATAAAGGCGAGAAGCCCCTTGCTGAAAGCAGTTAAGTGTGCTATATTAGCAAGTGGTGTGCAAATACACACGCCTTGGGATGGGCGGTAAGGGTGCCGTTTGGTCTTACCCCCAGATGAAAAGGGCGGAGGAAAAACAAGGAAGGAGGTGGACGAATTGGCCGTAGTAACCATGAAGCAACTGCTGGAGGCCGGCGTTCACTTTGGGCATCAGACCCGCAGATGGAATCCGAAGATGGCTCAGTACATCTTCACTGAACGCAACGGGATCTACATCATTGACCTGCAGAAGACAGTCAAGAAAGTGGAAGAGGCTTACAACTTCATTCGGGAGACGGTGGCCGCGGGCAAGTCGGTGCTCTTCGTAGGCACGAAGAAGCAGGCCCAGGAAACCATCCGGGAAGAGGCAGAGCGCTGCGGCATGTTCTATGTCAATCAGCGCTGGTTGGGCGGCATGCTGACCAACTTCAAGACCATTTCCTCGCGCATTGGACGCCTGGAAGAGATCGAGAAGATGGAAGAAGACGGCGTGTTTGACGTCCTGCCGAAGAAGGAAGTTACCCAGCTGCGTAAAGAAAAGGAACGCCTGACCCGCTTTCTAGGGGGCATCCGCAGCATGAGGACCCTGCCCGGTGCAGTGTTTGTGGTCGATCCCCGCAAGGAACGCATCGCCGTAGCGGAAGCTCGCAAGCTGGGTATTCCCATCGTGGCTATTGTAGATACTAACTGCGATCCCGATGAGATTGACTATGTGATTCCCGGCAACGACGACGCCATCCGGGCTGTGAAGCTTTTGACCTCCATTATCGCCAGCGCGGTGGTGGAAGCAAAAGAAGGCATCAGTTTCGCTGAGTCCCCAGCTGAAGGGCAGGCTGACAAGACTTCTGCACCAGCTGCCGAGGACGACAATGTGGATACGCTTGACGAGGAAGAGTAAAAGCGGTGAAGAGGGTGGGAGGAATACTCTCACCCCTCTTTTCAATCGATCAGAAGGAGGGTTAATATGGCGGAAATCACAGCAGCAATGGTCAAGGAGCTGCGGGAAAAGACTGGGGCCGGCATGATGGACTGCAAAAAGGCGCTCCTGGAGACTAAGGGAGATATGGACGCCGCAGTGGACTACCTGCGGGAAAAAGGTTTAGCTGCAGCGGCCAAGAAAGCCGGGCGCATCGCCGCCGAAGGTCTCGTCACCTCTTACATACACATGGGCGGGCGCATCGGGGTTTTGGTGGAAGTGAACTGCGAGACGGACTTCGTGGCCAAGACCGAGGAATTTGCGCAGCTGGCCAAGGACATCGCCATGCACATTGCCGCATCCAAGCCCGAGTATGTTTCCCGAGATGAGATCCCCGAGTCGGTACTGGAGCATGAGCGTTCCATTTACAGAGCGATCGCGAGAAACGAAGGCAAGCCCGAACACATCATCGACAAGATCGTGGAAGGGCGCCTGGAGAAGTTCATCCAAGAGGTTTGCCTCCTGGAACAGCCCTTTGTGAAGGACCCGGATCTGACCGTGGGTGACCTTCTCAAAGAAAAGATCGCCAAGATCGGTGAAAACATCGCGGTCAGGCGTTTCGTGCGCTATGAACGCGGCGAGGGTTTGGAGAAACGTCAGGATGATTTCGCCGCAGAAGTTATGGCCCAGGCTCAAATGGGGCAGTAGGAGGACACCGCTGGTGTTCTCCTTTTTTGCTGGAGGGATCTTCCGCTTTGAGCAGAATTATTAAGGGGTGGTGTCCGTGATGAAGCCGAAGTACAGGCGAGTGGTGTTGAAATTAAGTGGAGAGGCCTTAGGCGGCGGGGGGTTTGGCATTAACCCCGAGGTGGTGAATTACATTGCCCAGGAGATCAGCGGCGTCATGAACCTGGGCGTGCAGATGGCCATCGTGGTGGGAGGCGGGAACATCTGGCGGGGTGCCACAGGCAGCGCCAAGGGGATGGACCGCAGTACCGCCGATTACATGGGCATGCTGGCCACCGTGATCAACGCCCTGGCCCTCCAGGATGCCCTGGAGCAGTTGGGGGTGCAGACCAGGGTGCAGACGGCCATTGAAATGCGCCAAGTGGCCGAACCGTATATTCGACGCCGGGCCATCCGCCATCTGGAAAAGGGCCGCATCGTCATCTTCGCCTCAGGCACGGGCAATCCCTATTTTTCCACCGATACCACCGCGGCCCTGCGGGCGCTGGAGATCGAGGCCGAGGTGATCCTCATGGCCAAAAGGGGAGTGGATGGCGTCTACAGCGCCGATCCCCGAACCGACCCAGCCGCGGTGCGCTATGATACCATCAGCTACTTAGAAGTGATCAACCAAGGCCTGGGCGTCATGGATACCACAGCCACTTCCCTCTGTATGGACAACAACATCCCCCTGATCGTGTTCAACTTCGCTGAACCTGGCAGCATTGCTAAGGCTGTCTGCGGATCAAGAATAGGTACTTACGTAGGAGGCGAATGAGATGATTGGTGAGATTTTGGATCAAGGAAAAGCCAGGATGGAAGAGGTCATTGTCCGCACCAAGAAGGCTTTTGCCAGTGTGCGCACTGGTCGCGCCAATCCAGCCCTTCTCGACCGCATCGTGGTGAACTACTACGGCACGCCCACACCGCTGAACCAGATGGCCAGCGTCACCGTGCCCGAACCGAGAATGCTGGTGATCACCCCGTGGGATAAAAGCGCCATGAAAGACATCGAGAAGGCTATCCTCACCTCTGATCTGGGGCTGGTTCCCAACAACGATGGTTCCGTGATCCGTCTGGCCATTCCGCCGCTCACCGAAGAGCGCCGTAAGGAACTGGTTCGCCTGGTGCGCAAGGATGCGGAGGATCACCGGGTCGCGGTGCGCAACATCCGGCGGGACCTCAATGAGGCCGCCAAGAAGCTGGAAAAGGACGGCGACATTTCCGAAGACGAACTGCGGCGGGCCCAAGAGGAGATTCAAAAACTCACCGACCGCTTCATTGAGCAGATCGATGAGCTTCTCAAGGCGAAAGAGAAGGAGATTATGGAGGTTTGAGCAAGCAGCAGGAATTCGCAGAGTGGGAATTTCTGATCGGTTATCCCCTGGAACAGGCGGAAGAGCTCCTCAAGGAAGAAAACGTGGCCTTTGAGGTGATCTGGACCAAGGCACCCAAGCGCGCCTCTTCCGTCCAGGAGGATGCCTATGTGATCGCGGTGCGCAGCGGTTCGCCTTTGACCCTGGTCTGCGCGGCCCCAGATTGGATTGTGGATTAGGAGGCATGCACTTGAGCGGAAGGACCAAGGGTTTGCCAGAGCATGTGGGCATAATCATGGACGGCAATGGGCGCTGGGCCAGACGCAGGGCCCTGCCCCGCACTTTCGGCCATCAAGAGGGGGTCAAGGCTCTCAAACGGGCGGTGCGCTACGCCGCCCAGCGGGGTATTTCCATCCTCACCGTCTACGCTTTCAGTACGGAAAACTGGAACAGGCCCCGGGAAGAGGTGGAGTTCCTCTTGGGTCTGATCCACAGGACCTTTCTGCAGGAGATCGAAGAGCTGCGGGAGGAAGGGGTGCGGGTGGTGCTGGTGGGGGACAGGACCAACCTTTCGCCTGACATCCAAGGGATCTGGAGGCGCGCCGAGGAGCTCACCGCCGCCAACCGCCGCCTGATTCTCAACGTGGCCTTTAACTACGGCGGCCGGGCGGAACTCACCCAGGCCGCGCGGGAACTGGCCAGGCAGGTGGCCCGGGGCGAGATCACCCCCGATGAGATCACCGAAGAGCGTTTGGCTAGCCAGCTGTACACCTGGCCCAGCCCCGATCCGGATCTGATCATCCGCACAGGGGGCGAAAGGCGGCTGAGCAATTTCCTGCTCTGGCAGGCTGCCTACAGCGAGCTGTATGTTACCGATGTGCTGTGGCCCGATTTTGGCGAACGGGAGTTTGAACAGGCCCTCCAGGACTACCTTAGGCGGGAGCGCCGCTTCGGGCGAGTATCCACGAAGGAGCAGAAGTAATGTTGCGACAGCGAGTCCTCACGGCAGTTGTGGGCCTCCCTATACTGCTGGCGGCCCTCTTTTGGGGAGGTGCCGCCTGGCGTTTGTTGGTGGCCCTGATCGTAGCAATGGGCCTGTGGGAATTTGCCGCCATGGGCGGACCAGGGCTTTACCTCGATTATCTGGCGGCCGCTGGACTATCGTTTCTGGCGGTGACATATAGTGGTGTAGATGGAACGAAGCTGCTCCTATGGTTGGTCCTGCAGCTCCTTTATTACCTCCTCCGTGCTTCCTTCAGCGGCATGCACAGCTTTGCTTCCGCCCGCAATCTGCTGGGTGTGTTTTACGTTGCTGTGCTGTATAGCTTCTTGGTGCTGGTGCGGGAGCACTTCGGCCTAAGCTGGGCGCTATTTGGGTTTCTGGCCACCTGGGCCACCGACACCGGAGCTTACTTCGGAGGGTTGAGGTACGGGCGGCGCAAACTCTGCCCGCAGATCAGCCCCAATAAGTCGGTGGAAGGTGCCCTCTTCGGTCTGGTGGGGGGAGCGGTCGCGGGAATCATTTTCGCTCTGGCCACCGGACGCCCCATCCTCAGGCTCACCGCCTTTGCCCTGGTGCTGTCCTGCTGCGGGCAGCTGGGGGACTTGGTGGAATCAGCTATGAAAAGGGAGAAGGGGGTAAAGGACAGCGGTTCCATACTGCCTGGTCACGGAGGCATCCTCGACCGCTTCGACTCCCTAAGCTTCGTGTTTCCGGTGCTCTACGCCCTGCTCAGTCTCTTTGCCTAGCGCTTCGTGACCCCAAAGCGGGGTGCTGTTTTGCTGCCGCCTGCTGTGGTTACGGCCGCGGCCTTCTGCGGGGGTCTGCTCCTTTTGAAAATGGTTTTTCCCTATGCGGCCCCGTTTCTCTTGGGACTGGCCCTGGCGCTGATCTTGGACGTGCCCATAAGCTTTCTGGAAACCCGGGGCTGGCCCCGGCCGGTTTTGTCGTTTGGCCTGGTGGCCCTGTCCTTTTTGGCCCTGCCGGCCCTTTTAGGTCTCTTTCTAGTGAAACTCTGGCAGGAGCTGCAGGGGCTGGTGGCCCTGGGTCTGGTGGGCCAGCTCACCCAGGAGTTTTCCCAGCACGTGCTGGCCGTCCTGGAGAAGATACCCTTTGCCGGGCAGTGGGATCTCAGCGGCCTTTTTTCCTTGCCCCAGGTTCTTTTGAGCTGGGCACTGGCCATTCCCGATCTTTTTTTGATCTGGACCCTGACCGCGCTCAGCGCCTATTTCTTCCTCCGGGACAAGCGCCACCTGGTTGAGCTGGCCGCGGGTCAGCTGCCGGCCAAGTCCCGGGTGAGGGTGCGGGCGCTCTATCACCACACCTGGGGTGCTTTGTGGCACCTGGTGCGGGTGCAGCTTCTTTTGGTCTTTTTGTCCACCACCGTGAGCATGGTCTTTTTTTCCCTGCTGCAGCTGCCTTTTCCACTGCTCTCCGGTTTCCTGGTGGGCTTTTTTGACCTTGTTCCCGTGCTGGGACCGGGGCTTGTCTATCTTCTTCTAGCACTCATACAACTTTTCTTGGGAAATACCCAAACAGCCCTGGCCTTGGGCCTCGGTTATCTGGTAGTATTACTCTTAAGACAGTGGGGTGAGCCCCATCTGGTGGGTGAACGCCTGGGGCTGCATCCCCTAGCTGCCCTGCTTGGTGTGTACGTTGGTTTTCGCATCTGGGGCCCCCTGGGGGCCGTGGTGGGACCGCTCCTTTTGGTCCTGCTCCAAGCCTATTTACACCAAGCATTTACCTAGTCGCAAGGAAGGATTTGCCTATGCCTAATGTCGTGATCCTCGGTTCCACCGGTTCCATCGGCACGCAGACACTGGATGTCCTGCGCAGCCTGCCTGATTTTCAAGTGCTGGGCCTGGCCGCTGGAACCAACATTGAACTTCTGCGGGAGCAGATTGCCGAGTTCAGGCCCAAGTTCGCGGCGATCCTCCGGCCGGAGCAGGCCAAAGCCCTGGCCCAGGAGTTTGCCATTCCCGTGTACAGCGGCCCCCAGGCCCTGGAGGAGCTGGCCACCCATCCCCTCTGCGATCTGGTGGTGGTAGCTGTGGTGGGGGCGGCGGGCCTCAGGCCCACCCTGGCCGCCTTGCGGGCGGGCAAGCGGGTGGCCTTGGCCAACAAGGAGGCCTTGGTCATCGGCGGGCATTTGGTGATGGAGTATCGGGAGCAGATCGTGCCCCTGGATTCAGAGCACAGCGCCCTCTGGCAGCTCTTTACCGGCCGCAACCCCGAGGATGTGGCCCAAATCATCCTCACCGCCTCAGGAGGGCCCTTTAGGGATTACCCAGGTGATCTGGCCAAGGTCACGGCGGCCGAGGCCCTGGATCATCCCAACTGGAAAATGGGAGGCAAGATCAGTATTGATTCGGCAACCCTGATGAACAAAGGTCTGGAAGTGATCGAGGCCCACTGGCTCTTTGGCTTTCCCTACGAGCAGATCGAGGTGGTGGTGCATCCCCAGAGCCTGGTCCATTCCCTGATCCGGCTCAAGGACGGCACGCTCTTGGCCCAGCTGGGTACAACGGACATGCGCCTGCCCATTCAGTATGCCCTGACCTACCCCCGCACCGCGCCTTCCCAGGTGGAACCCTTGGATCTGGTGGCGGCGGGCAGCCTCAGTTTCGAAGCGGTGGATCACCGGCGTTTCCCCTGTCTGCAGCTGGCTTACCAAGCGGGGCGGGCGGGGGGCGCACAGCCCATCGCCCTCAACGCCGCCAATGAAGTGGCGGTGCGGGCCTTTTTAGAAGGCCGGATCCGCTTTACCCAGATCGCCGAGATTGTGCAGGAAGTGGTGCAGCAGTTTCCTGGGCGGTCATTTCCTGCCCTGGAGGAGATACTAGCCATAGATGCCGAAGCCCGTGCCAAGGCCCAAGAGTGCATGGGCAGGAGAGGATGAGAGCATGGTTACATTGATCGCCTTTGTAGTTGTTTTCGGAACGATAGTGCTCGTTCACGAGCTGGGGCACTTCCTGATGGCCAAAGCTGCGGGGATTCGCATCTTCGAGTTTGCCGTGGGCTTTGGGCCTGTCCTGGCCAGCACCACCAGGGGGGATACCAAGTACTCTCTGCGGATCTTTCCCCTGGGGGGCTTTGTGAAAATGGCGGGCATGGACGAACCCGTGGACTACCTGGAGGACGTGCCGGAAGACGACCCCGCAAGTTTCCAGAGCAAGAGCCTGCCCTGGCGGCTGGGCACCATCGCGGCGGGGCCCTTGATGAATTTTGTCTTCGCTATTGTCCTGTTTGTCCTCTACTTCATGCTGGTCACCGTACCGCCCATGGTCACCACCGTAGAGCCCAACTCCCCCGCGGCGGCAGCAGGCGTGCTCCCGGGGGATGTGCTCATCAGCATTGATGGGGAAAAGGTGAGCGAGGCCGATCAAATTGTCAGCCTGATCCAACAGGCCGGGGGCCGGGAGCTGGAGGTGGTGGTGCGGCGGCAGGGCAGCCTGGTCACCCTCATTGCCATCCCCGAGGGGGCCGCCGGCCAGGGCCGCCTGGGAATCGGCATCAGCGACGCCAAACCCCGCTATCCCTTCCTCACCAGCGTGCGGGCGGGGGCGGTGCAGACCTGGCGGCTCACCGCCCAGCTGATCGGGGATATTGTACGTATGATCACAGGTAAGCAGCAGGTGGAGCTTTCCGGTCCCATTGGCATTGTGCACATTGTGGGGGAAACCGCCCGCCATGGGCTGCCGCAGCTGCTCATCTTGGCGGTGCTGCTCAATGTGAACCTGGGCCTTTTGAACCTCCTGCCGGTGCCGGTCCTGGACGGCGGCTGGCTGTTGATCCTCATTCTTGAAGCGGTGCGGGGCAAGCCCCTGGCCCCTGAAACCCGGGGCATTGCCCAGTTTATCGGCTTAGCCCTTTTGATCATGCTCATGCTCTACGCTACCTTCAAGGACCTGGCCCGCTTCAGCCTGTTTTCCTAAGGGGGCTGAACCATGCGGCAATATACACATCAAGTTTGGGTTGGGCCCGTGCCCGTGGGGGGCGGCGCGCCCATCTCCGTGCAGTCCATGACCAACACCGATACCCGGGATACCGCGGCCACCTTGGGGCAGATCCAGGCCCTAGCCCAGGCGGGCTGCGAGATCGTGCGGGTGGCTGTGCCCGATGAAAGGGCCGCGGAGGCCCTGAAAACGCTGGTCCTGCACAGCCCAGTTCCCCTGGTGGCGGACATCCATTTTGATCACCGCTTGGCCCTGCTTTCCCTGGAAGCGGGCGTGCACAAACTCAGGCTCAACCCGGGGAACATCGGAGAGGTGCGCAAAGTGCAGGAAGTGGTGCGGGCGGCCCAGGAGCGGCAGGTGCCCATCCGCATTGGCGTGAACTCGGGTTCCATCGCCCGCCACCTGCTGGACAAATACGGGAGAACGGCCACCGCCATGGTGGAAAGCGCCCTAGAGCAGGTGGCCGTTTTGGAGCGGTTGAACTTTCATGATATCGTCCTCTCCGTAAAGGCCTCCGATGTGGAGCTCACTGTCCAGGCCTACGAACAGCTCAGCCAGCGCACATCATATCCGCTCCACCTGGGCATCACCGAAGCGGGGACGAAATGGTTTGGCACCATCAAGTCCGCGGCGGGTTTGGGGGCCCTGCTTTCCCGGGGCTTAGGGGATACCCTGCGGGTCTCCTTAACGGCCGACCCCGTGGAGGAAGTCAAGGTGGGGTGGGCCATTCTCTCCGCGCTGGGGCTGCGCCAAAGGGGGCCCACTTTCATCTCCTGCCCCACCTGTGGAAGAACGGAGATCGATCTGGAAGGAATAGCGCAGGAAGTGGAGAACCGTCTAAGTGACTTTCCGCTGCCCATTACCATCGCGGTCATGGGCTGTGTGGTAAATGGGCCCGGTGAAGCCAGCCACGCCGATCTGGGCATCTGCGGAGGCAAGGGCGTGGGGCTGGTGTTCCGTCGCGGCCAGATTGTCCGGAAAGTGCGGGAAGACGAGTTAGTGGACGCCTTGGTGGCTGAAGCTAATAAATTGCTTGAGAAGGATAGGGGATAGACTATGCTCATGTCGCAGTTATACGCGCCAACGCTGCGGGAAACGCCGGCGGAAGCGGAACTGGTGAGCCACCAGCTCATGCTCAGGGCCGGCCTCATGCGGCGGTCCGCCTCGGGGATGTACTCTTTCCTGCCCCTGGGGCTGCGGGCTATCCGCAAAGTGGAGCAGATCATCAGGGAGGAAATGAACGCCATCGGCGGGCAGGAAGTGCTCATGCCCATTGTACAGCCTGCGGAGATCTGGGAAGAGTCGGGGCGCTGGGCTGAGTACGGCGACGAGATGTTCCGCCTGCAGGACAGGAACGGCCGCCAGTTCTGCCTGGGACCCACCCACGAAGAGCTGATTACGGCCTTGGTGCGGTCGGAAGTGCGCTCCTACCGCCAGCTGCCCCTGCGTCTGTACCAGATTCAGAACAAGTACCGGGATGAGATCAGGCCCCGCTTTGGCTTGATGCGGGGCCGGGAGTTCATCATGAAGGATATGTACTCCTTCGACAAAGATGAGGAAGGCTTGGATAAAAGCTACTGGGCCGCCTTCCACGCCTATGAACGGATTTTCCAGCGCTGCGGCCTGGAGGCCTATCCCGTGGAGGCAGATTCGGGGGCCATTGGGGGAGATGTGACCCATGAGTTTATGGTCCTGGCGGAAGCGGGGGAGGACTTCGTCCTCTACTGCGACAAGTGCGGTTACGCGGCCAACGTGGAGCGGGCGGAAGGTGTGGACCTGCCGCACGCCGGACCCGCTCAGGATCTGCAACCTCTAACCGAGGTGGCCACCCCCCAGGTGAGCACCATTGCCCAGGTCTGCGCCTTTTTGCACAAAGAGCCCCGGGACTGCATCAAGACCCTGATCTACATTGCAGATGGCCAGCCTGTGGCCGCGCTGGTGCGGGGCGATCACAACCTCAATGAGATCAAGCTGCGCAAGTTCTTGGGCTGCCAGGTGCTGGAGCTGGCGGATGGGGAAACCATCGCCAGGATCACTGGAGCACCTGTGGGTTTTGCCGGACCCGTGGGGCTGGAAGTGCCCCTCTATGCGGACTACGCGGTGGAATCCGCGGTGAACGCGGTGGTGGGGGCCAACAAGGCCGATGCCCACCTGCTCAACGCGAACCTGGGGCGTGATTTCACAGTCAAAGCCTTTGCTGACCTCAGGGAAATCCAGCCCGGCGATCCCTGCCCCCGCTGCGGCGGTGTGCTGGAGGGTGCCCGGGGCATCGAGGTGGGCCAGGTCTTCAAGCTGGGCACCAAGTATTCCCAGGCCATGGGGGCCACCTTCCTCCAGGAAAACGGGGTAGAAACGCCGTTCATCATGGGCTGCTACGGCATCGGCGTAGGCCGCACCGTGGCCGCGGTGATCGAAAAGAACCACGACGAAGATGGGATCATCTGGCCTGTGAGCATTGCCCCCTACCATGTGATCATCGTACCGGTGAGCATGAAGGACCCCGCCCAGGCGGAAGCCGCGGAAAAGCTCTACCAAGAACTTTTGGCCCTGGGAGTGGAAGTGGTCCTTGATGACCGGGACGAGCGCCCGGGGGTGAAGTTCAAAGACGCTGATCTGATCGGGTTCCCCATTCGGGTAACCATTGGACCGAAGTCCCTGGAAAAGGGCGAGATGGAGATCAGGAACCGGCGGACCAAAGAGGTCCAGAGTGTGCCGGTGGAAAAGGTCGCCAGCGCAATTCGGAAGATCCTGGAGGCGGAGAGCTGAAGTGAGAGTGGCCGCGATAGTGCCCGCTTACAACGAAGAACAGACCATCGGGCCTGTGATTGAGGCCCTGCTGGAATGCCGGCGGCTTGAGGAGATCATCGTGGTGAGCGACGGCTCCGATGACCGCACTGCCGAGGTGGCCCGCAGGTATCCCGTGAAGGTGCTGGAACTGGAGCAGAACGTGGGAAAAGGCGGTGCCATGAAAGCGGGCGCCAACGAGACCAACTGTGAAGTACTGCTTTTTGTGGATGCGGATCTGGTGGGGCTCCACACGGAGCACATTGAGGCGCTTCTAGAGCCGGTCCTATCCGGACGGACCGCCATGAGCATCGGCGTCTTCTCCGAAGGACGGCGCAGCACCGATCTGGCACAGAAACTGGCGCCGGCCCTCTCGGGACAGCGGGCGGTGCGTAAAGACCTCTTCGATCAAGTGCCCAATCTGGAACACAGCGGTTACGGGGTGGAAATTGCCCTGACCCAGTACGCGGAGCGGCACAATGTGGAGATCGTGCGTGTGCCCCTGCCCACCGTTTCCCAGGTGATGAAAGAGGAGAAGAGGGGCCTTGTGGAGGGGATGCGTGCCCGCCTAAAGATGTACTGGGAAATAGTGCGTTCCCTGCGCATTTAGCCGGCTTTGAGCTTAGGCCCCCGCAGGGAGGGCGTACCTGTCAAGGCGCTCTTCTGTGGGGGACCTTTTTTGGGAGGTGGCTCGGTGACTTCCTTTTACATAGAACCGGAGAACAAGTTTTTTTTGGCTTCGCTAAGCTCCCATCCCCTGGTACAGGAACTGGAGATCGCCCGGATCGGAGTTGATCCCCAAACCAAGGCCTGGACCTTCGTCCTCAAGGGCAGCCCCCGGGGAGAGCAAGCCCTGTGGGATGAACTGAGCCAAGCGGTGAAGCAGCTGCACCCTGAGGTGGCTGAAGTGCGTTTTGAGTGGACAGAGCCAGAAGCCAACTACATCGGAAACGCCATCAAACAGGTGAACGGCAGGCCCATCGATTACGGTTCCTCGCCGAATAACGGCGGCCGCAACGGCCGCAGTCGAAATCTCCTAAGGGCTTCCCTCCCGGGAGAACCCACGCCCATTGCCCAGCTTGTGGAACCGGAAGAGAATGTGATCATCTGCGGGGAAGTGGTGGCCTATGAGGCGCGCCTGACCCGCACCGGGAAAACCTTGATCATGTTTGATGTTTATGATGGCACTGATACGATCAGCTGCAAGGTTTTCCAGGATGATCCAGCAGACTTGGGCCTGAAAAAGGGGCAGTGGGTTAAGGTGCGGGGCAGCCTCCAGTTCCAACCCTACGACAACGAACTGCAGATTATGGCCCAGGGGCTGGCTTTCGTGGAAGCGCCGCCCTGCCTCACCGACACTGCCCCGGAAAAGCGGGTGGAGCTGCACCTGCACACCAAGATGAGCGGGCTGGACGGTACCGTCGATGTGGACCAGCTTTTGAAGCTGGCCTCCTCCTTAGGCCATGATGCGGTGGCCATCACCGATCACGGTGTGGTGCAGGCCTTTCCCGAGGCCCACCGTGCCGCCAAAAAACACGGAATCAAGATCATCTACGGAGTGGAAGGTTATCTCATTGACGACCCGGAGAGCAAGGTCAGACCGTTTCACATCGTGCTCCTGGCCAAGAACCGAGTCGGTTTGAAAAACCTCTACCGCCTCATCTCCCATTCTAATCTGGACCACTTTTACAGAGTGCCCCGCATTCCCCGGGCCCTTTTGCAGGAGTACCGGGAGGGGCTGATCGTAGGTTCCGCCTGCGAAGCAGGGGAGGTTTTCCAGGCCGTTTTGCACCAGCGGCCCAACGTCCTGGAGGTGGCCGGTTTCTACGATTACTTGGAAATCCAGCCGCTGGCCAACAATGAGTTTCTCATCGGCACGGCCCAAGTGCGGTCCAAGGACGATCTGATCCGCATCAACCAGCAGATTATCAAGCTGGGGGAACGGCTGGGTATCCCGGTGGTGGCCACCGGTGATGTGCACTTCCTCAGGCCGGAAGATGCCTTTGTCCGCACCATCCTGCTGGCGGGTAAGGGCATGGGTGATGCGGAACACCCCGCGCCCCTCTATTACCGGACCACCGAGGAGATGCTCCAGGAGTTCTCCTATTTGACCCCGGAGAAGGCCTACGAAGTGGTGGTGGAAGCTCCCCGCAAGATCGCCGCGCAGGTGGAAGAGCTGAGCCCCGTGCCCTCGGGTTTTTACCCGCCCCACCTGCCCGATGCGGAGCAGGAGCTGGAAAAGATGACCTACGCCAAGGCCAAAGAGATCTACGGCGAGCCCCTGCCGGAGATCGTCCAGGCCCGTCTAGCCAGGGAACTGAAGGCCATTATCAACCACGGTTATGCGTCTTTATACTTGATCGCCCATAAACTGGTGAAAAAGTCCCTGGATGACGGCTATCTGGTGGGTTCCCGGGGTTCGGTGGGCTCTTCCCTGGTGGCCACCATGTGCGAGATTACGGAAGTGAACCCGCTGCCGCCCCACTATGTGTGCCCCAGCTGCCACTGGAGCGAATTTTTCACCGCGGGTGAGGCGGGTTCTGGGGTGGATCTGCCGGAAAAGGACTGCCCCCAGTGCGGCACGGCCCTAAACAGGCTGGGCTTTGACATACCCTTTGAAGTGTTCATGGGTTTCCACGGCGATAAGGTGCCGGATATCGATCTGAACTTCAGCGGGGAATACCAGGCCCAGATCCACAGCTACACAGAGGAGCTCTTCGGAAGGGGCAACGTCTTTCGCGCCGGCACCATCGGCACCTTAGCCGACAAGACGGCCTACGGCTTTATCATGAAATACCTGGAGCAGACCAATGAAACCAGGCGCAATGCGGAGATCAACCGCCTAGTGGCCAAGCTTTCCGGCGTGCGCCGCACCACCGGGCAGCACCCAGGGGGGATGGTGGTCATTCCCGAGGGGATGGAGGTCTATGACTTCACCCCCATCCAGTACCCGGCCAATGATCCGGCCAGCGGCACCATCACCACCCATTTTGAATACCATGCCCTGGACGACTGCCTGGTGAAGCTGGATATCTTAGGCCACGACGATCCCACCATGCTGCGTATGCTGGAGGATCTCACCGGGGTGCCGGTTTTGGAGATACCCCTGAACGATCCCAAGACCATGTCCATCTTCTCTTCCACGGAGAGCTTAGGGGTGACCCCGGATCAGATCGGCACCAATGTGGGCACCTTGGGGGTTCCTGAGTTTGGGACCAGGTTTGTCCGGCAGATGCTGGAAGATACTTCGCCGAAGACCTTCAGCGACTTGGTGCGCATCAGCGGCCTCTCCCACGGCACCAACGTGTGGACGAACAACGCGGAGGAACTGGTGAAAGCGGGGATCGTGGACATCAGCGGAGTTATCGCCACGAGAGATGACATCATGATCTACCTTATGCTCAAGGGCGTGGAAGCGGGACAGGCCTTCCGCATCATGGAGCAGGTGCGCAAGGGCAGGGGGCTCACACCTGAGGATGAGACTCTGCTCAAGCAGTATGATGTACCCCAGTGGTATATCGATTCCTGCAAGAAGATCAGCTACATGTTCCCCAAGGCCCATGCTGTGGCCTATGTGATGATGGCTTTCCGCATCGCCTATTTCAAGGTTCACCATCCCCTGGCTTTCTACGCTGCCCTCTTTTCGCTCCAGGCTGGAGACTTCGATGCCCAGCTGGTGATGGGCGGGGAAGAGGCGGTCCGGGCGGAACTGGCCAGGATAACCAATAAGTCCTATGAAGCGACTCCTAAGGAGCGAAGCATGGTTACCCTCCTGGAGATCATTATTGAAGCCATGGTCCGGGGAGTGCGCTTTCTACCGGTGGATCTCTACAAGTCCGCGGCCCAGACCTTCCTTATTGAGGGTTCAGCCCTCCGTCTGCCCTTTGCTTCCCTCCAAGGGGTGGGGGCCAGCGCGGCCACGGGCATTGTCCAGGCCAGGGAAGCGGGGGAGTTTATCTCCGTGGAAGACCTGCGCCAGAGGGCGGGGATCACCAAGGCGGTCATCGAGGCCCTGCGCCTCCACGGGTGCCTGGAAGGCCTACCCGAAACGAATCAATTGACATTGTTTTAGTTGCTGTGGTATAATGTGGTGTAAACTGATGAGTCGCCGGGAGAGTGGGATATGCGCCCACTCTTTTGACGTATGGGTGCCGAAAGCGGGCATAATGTGGAGAAGAAGGGGGCGATGTGAGCCGTGAGTCGCGTGCACATCGAAAAACTGGTAGCCGACTGGACCCAAGAGATCGTGGAGGTGACAGAGCTGGAATTGGTGGATGTGGAGTATGTCAAAGAACCCAGCGGCTGGGTGTTAAGGGTATTCATCGATAAGCCCGGCGGAGTGGATCTGGAAGACTGCCGGCAGGTGAGTGAAGCCCTAGACCTCAAGCTGGATGAGGAAGATCCCATCCCCGGGTCCTACTGCCTGGAGGTATCTTCTCCCGGCCTGGAGCGGCCCCTGAAAAAGCCCTCCGATTACCAGCGTTTTGCTGGGCGGAAGGCACAGATCCGCACCTACAGCGCGCTGCACGGCCGCAAACGTTTTGAAGGGATTTTGGCGGGACTTGCCGGCGACAATGTGCTGTTAGAATGGGAAGGGGAGACCATAGAAATTCCCCTAGAGCTGATCGCCAAGGCTAACCTGGCCTTGGAGCTCTAAAATGGGAGGCCATAAGGGATGAATCTGGAATTAATTGGTGCATTAAAGGAACTGGAAAAGGAGCGGGGTATCTCCAAAGAGCTCCTCATGGACGCGATTGAAACGGCCATCGTTTCAGCCTACAAAAAGAACTACGGAGCCAGCTCTTCCTCCAGCGTACGGGTGGAGTTTAACCAGCAGACCGGGGACATCCGCGTCTACTCCCGCCGGGTTGTGGTGGAAGAGGTTGAGGACGACACCGTGGAGATCTCCCTGGAAGAAGCCCGTGAGCTGGACGCCAGCTGCCAGGTGGGCGACGTGGTGGAACGGGAGGTGACCCCCGCCAACTTCGGGCGCATCGCGGCCCAAACCGCCAAGCAGGTGGTGATCCAGAAGATCCGGGAAGCGGAGCGTTCCATCGTCTACGATGTGTACTCCAACCGGGAAGGTGATGTGGTCACCGGTACCATCCAGCGGGCCGATCACCGTCAGGCCCTGGTGGATTTAGGCGATGTGGAGGCAGTACTGCCCGCCAGTGAAATGATCCCCGGCGAAGCGTATAGGCCCCACCAGAAGCTCCGGTTCTACATCAACGAAGTGCGCCAGACCAGCAGAGGCCCCCAGATCTTCCTCTCCCGCACCCATCCGGGACTCTTGCGGGCCCTCTTCGAACTGGAAGTGCCGGAAATCCAAAGTGGAGAAGTGGAGATCAAGTCCGTGGCCCGGGAGGCGGGCAACCGCTCCAAAGTGGCCGTTTACAGCCGCGATCCCGATATCGATCCCGTGGGTGCCTGCGTAGGTGCCCGGGGAAGCCGGGTGCAGGCCGTGGTGGCGGAGCTGGGCAGTGAACGCATCGATGTGGTCCAGTGGGAAAAGGATGTGCGGGAGTTCGTGAAAAACGCCCTCAGCCCGGCCAAAGTGCTCTATGTGGTGATCGATGAAGCCGAAAAAGTGGCCCACACCGTGGTCCCCGATGATCAGCTTTCTCTGGCCATCGGCAAAGAGGGGCAGAATGCCCGCCTGGCGGCACGGCTCACCGGCTGGCGGATCGATATTAAGAGCGAAGCGCAAGCGGCGGAGCTGGGTCTCCAGGAGGAATTCCTGGCCCAGATCGCCCGGGAGGAGAGCCGAGACCTCGGTGTGGATGAAGAGGAGATCCTCCAGCCCGCCGAACCGGAACTGGAAGAGGTGGAACCTGCTGAGGTTGTTGAAATAGAAGTGGAAGAAGAGATGGAAGAAGCGGCTCCAGCCGCGGCTGCCGGTACGGTGGAAACCGAACCGGAGGCAGAAGCGAAACCGGTCAAGGTGGCTGCCGCGCCCAAGACCCAGCCGGCCCAGCCCGTCAGTGTGCCTGACCTGGCCAGCTTGACGAATATCAGCAAGCGCAAGAGCTGGGAAGAGCGCTTTGGCAGGTTCGAAACGCCCGCTGCTCCAGAGCCGGAGCCCCAAGAAAAGCAGGAAACTGCCAAGCCGAAAAAGAAGAAAGAGAAAGTTATCACAGACCTGTCGCAGCTGGATTCCATCAACTTCAACTTCGAGGAAGAAGAGTAGGTGGTAGCGCATGCGCAGAAAACACGTTCCCATGCGTACCTGCGTGGGCTGCCGTACCGCCGCGCCGAAGCGGGAGCTGATTCGCGTGGTGCGCAGTCCCGCTGGAGAAGTGAGTTTGGACCCGGTTGGCAAGAGCCCGGGGCGGGGAGTGTACATCCACCCCGATGAAAAGTGTTTGGAAAATGCTGTCAAGGGACGCCAGATCCAAAGGGCGCTGGAAGTGCCCATCCCGGATGAGCTCTTGGCAGAGTTGAAGCGGGTGCTGCATGAGCAAGAAGATCAGTAACGGGGACAAGTTCTACAGTTATCTGGGCTTGGCCACTCGGGCCGGAAAAGCCGTTTCCGGGGAGGATGCGGTGGAAGGTGCGGTGAGGCGGGGCAGGGTAGTGCTCATGCTCATTGCCCAGGACGCCTCCGAGAACACTCTCCGCAAGTTCAGCTCACTGGCACGCCATCACGGAATTCATGCCCTAAGAGCAGGCACAAAGAATCTTCTAGGTCAGGCCATGGGCAAAGCCCCCCGGGCAATTGTGGGTATAACTGATCGCGGTTTTGCCCGGGTGATCAAGGCAAGCGTGACTGGGTCAGTGCAGGAGAATGATGAGGAGTGATGCCGATGAAGAACAAGATCAGGATCTACGAGCTGGCAAAGGAACTGGATCTGAAGAGCAAGTTCGTGGTGGAGTTTCTGAACGACCTAGGGGCGGACGTATCCAATCACATGAGCTCCATCGATGAGGATATCGCCAACATGCTGCGGGAGCACTTTGCCCCGGAGGAAGAGGAAACCCTGGTGCGTGAAGAAACCAAGGTAGTTAAAAAGAAGCGGCGCCCGTTCAAGGAAGAGGAAGACCGGGATGATGCGCTGAAGCTGCGCGCCAAGAAAAAGCGGGGCGCCAAGAGGGGAAGAATCCAGGAACCCCCCGCGCAGAAGCCCAAACGCATTATCTTGGGCGAAAGCGTAGCAGTGAATGAGCTGGCTCAAAAAATCGGCGTGCCTGGTACTGAAGTAGTTAAGCAGCTCATGAAGATCGGCGTCATGGCTTCCCTCACCCAGAGTGTAGACTATGACACTGCGGCCCTCGTGGCCGAGCGCTTCGGAGTGGAGACGGAACCCGAGCGCGATCTGGCGGAAGAAGTATTCGCCCCAGTGGAACAAGACCCCGCTAGACTTGCACCCAGGCCTCCCGTGGTCACCATCATGGGCCACGTGGACCATGGCAAAACCACGCTTTTGGACTATATCCGCAAAACCAAGGTCACCGCGCAAGAGGCTGGGGGAATCACCCAGCATATCGGGGCCTACCAGATTGAGTATAACGGCAAACTGATTACCTTCCTGGATACCCCTGGCCACGAAGCGTTCACCGCTATCCGCGCCCGGGGAGCCAGAGTTACTGATATTGCAGTCCTAGTAGTCGCGGCCAACGACGGCGTAATGCCCCAGACGGTGGAGGCCATCAACCACGCCAAGGCCGCGGGTGTGCCCATTATCGTGGCCATCAATAAGATGGATCTGCCGGCAGCCAACCCAGACCGGGTCAAGCAGGAGCTGACCGAACACGGCTTGGTGGTGGAAGAGTGGGGCGGAGATACCATTGCCGTGCCCATTTCAGCTCTGCGGGGCGATGGTGTGGAAGAGCTCCTGGAAATGATCCTGCTTGTGGCTGAAATGGAAGATGTGAAAGCGGATCCCGACTGTCCCGCCAGGGGTACCGTGATCGATGCCAAACTGGATCGGGGCCGGGGACCTGTGGCCACCGTCTTGATCTCCCAGGGTACCCTCCGGGTGGGCGATTCCTTTGTGGTGGGCAACTACTGCGGCCGGGTCCGGGCGCTGATTGATGACCGAGGCCAGCAGATTAAGGAAGCCAAACCTTCCACCCCCGTGGAAGTCCTGGGCATTTCCGATGTACCCCAGGCCGGGGACAGCTTTGTGGTGGTCACAGATGAGCAGACCGCTCGCCAAGTGGCCGAGATCCAGCAGGAGAAGCAGCGGGAGCGGGAGCTGAGCAAAACTAGCCGCGTGACCCTGGACGATCTCTACCGGAGAATTCAGGAAGGCGCGGTAAAAGAGCTGAACCTGATCATCAAAGCCGATGTGCAGGGTTCCGCGGAAGCGGTACGCAGTTCCCTGGAGAAGCTGTCCACAGAGGAAGTGCGGGTGAATGTGATTCACCAGGCCGTGGGCGCAATCTCCGAGTCAGACGTGCTTTTGGCCAGCGCTTCCAATGCCGTGATTATCGGCTTTAACGTGCGCCCAGAGCCCAATGCCCGCAAAGCCGCGGAGCGGGACGGGGTAGATATCCGCACCTACCGGGTTATCTACAACCTGCTGGATGATGTCAAGGCGGCCATGGAAGGCCTGTTGGAGCCCGAGTTCAAGGAAGAGATCGTGGGCCGGGCGGAAGTGCGCCAAACCTTCAAGGTGCCCGGTGGCGTGGTGGCAGGCTGCTACGTGTTGGACGGCAAGATCACCCGCGCGGCTCAGGTGCGGGTGCTGCGGGACAACGTGATTGTGCATGAAGGCAAGATCGCTTCCCTCAGGCGCTTTAAGGACGATGTGCGTGAAGTGACCCACGGCTACGAATGCGGAATAGGTGTGGAGCGCTTCAACGACATTAAAGAGGGAGATGTACTGGAAGCGTTCCAGATGGTGAAGGTGGAACGAAGCCTGTAGGATGGTGAAAGCAAAATGGCGGAAAGATTAGATAGATTGGCCCATACCATCAAGCGTGAAGTGAGCAGTATCTTGGCCACCGAAGTGAAGGATCCCCGTTTGGGCATGATCAGCATTACCGATGTGGAAGTGTCCCGGGACCTGGCGGTAGCCAAGATCTACTTCAGCCAGCTGGGTGGGGAGGAAGAGCGGGCCCGCACTCTAGATGGTCTGGAGCGGGCCAAGGGGTTCATCCGCTCCGAGCTTGCCAAGCGGCTGCGGGTTCGGCACACCCCGGAGATCGTCTTTCTGTTTGACCCCTCCCTGGAACATGGTGCCAAGATCAGCGCTCTGCTCAAATCCCTGCAAAGCCCTACGGAAGAGGAAATCAAGGAAGATGAAACTCCCCATGAACAGCCTTGAAGAAATCGCGCATTTTCTCAGCATCCATGACGATTTTATCATCGTGGGCCACGAAGGGCCCGATCCCGACAGCCTCGGCTCCATGCTGGGCCTTTTCTTCGGCTTGCGCAAATTGGGCAAAAGCTGCCGCCTGGTGAGTGCAGACCCCCTGCCGCCTTACCTCACCTGGCCGGGTTTGGATCAAGTGGAACTCTTAGGTGAGGAGTTCCACCCCGGGGAAAGCACGGTCATTGTGGTGGACTGTGAGCCAAGCAGAACGGGGAAGATCGCGGCGGGCGTGCTCCAGGCCAAAAGACTTGTGAACATCGACCATCATGAGCGGGGCCGCGGCGTCGGCCAGCTCGTTTACGTAGAGCCCGCGGAGGCGGCCACCAGCGTCATTATCTACCGCCTCCTGCAAAGACTCCAGGTTCCCCTGGACCGGGAGATTGCCACGGCCTTGTACGGAGGTATCGTGGGCGATACCGGGGGGTTCCGCCATGCCAACACCAACAGTGAAGTTTTCCGCATTGCCGGCGAACTTTTGGACCACGGCGTGGAACCGGCCAAGGTGGCCCGGGAAATCTTTTCCATGCAGTCTTTGGGCTTCCTGAAGCTTCTGGGTTTTGCCCTGAGCAACCTCCAGACCGCCCAGGACGGCAAGCTGGTTTGGATGGCCGTGAGCCATGAGGACTTTCAGCGCTTCGATGTGGATCCGGAGATGACCGATCACCTGGTGAGCTACGCCCGCATGCTGGACCGGGCGGAAGTGGCCATGGTTTTCCGGGAGGTGAGCCCGGGCCTGGTCAGGCTGGGTCTGAGGGCCAATGCGGTGGACGTGGCAAGCCTCGCCCGGCACTTCGGGGGCGGAGGCCACCGCCTGGCCTCGGGAGCCACGCTGCAGGGTGACTTCCAGGAGATCGTGGCCCAGGTGACCAGCACGGCCCAGCGCTATCTGTTAACGGGTGAGCTCAATGAACGGCATAGTTAACGTACTTAAACCCCCCGGGATGAGTTCCCATCAGGTGGTGAGCTTTTTCCGCCGGCTCCTCCAGATGAAGCGGATCGGCCATGGCGGAACTTTAGATCCCGGCGCCAGCGGCGTTCTCCCCATCTTAGTGGGCAAAGCGACGCGCCTTTCCGATTACCTGATGGATTACGAGAAAACCTATGTGGCGGAGCTGACCTTGGGGCTGGCCACCTCAACCCAGGATGCCAGCGGGGAAACCACCGCCCTGAACACGGAGTTCACGGTATCGCCCAAGCGGCTCGCGGACGTTTTGGCTTCGTTTCAAGGGACCATCTGGCAGACGCCGCCCATGGTATCCGCGGTGCGGGTAGGGGGCAGACGCCTTTATGAACTGGCCCGGGAGGGCGTGTCCGTTCCCCGCAAGCCCAGACAGGTGCAGATCCATGCCATCAACATCATGGCCATCTGGCATGAACAGGAAACCCTGGGTTTCGGCACCCGGGTGCTGCTGCGGGTTGTCTGCTCCAAGGGAACCTACATCCGCACCCTCTGCCATGACATCGGGGAAAAATTGGGTGTGGGCGCCCACATGTCCTTTCTCACCAGGGTGAAAAGCGGTCCCCTGCACAGTTCCCAGGCCTACACCCTCGAGGAGATCACGGAGCTGGTGGAGCGGGGCAGTCTAGAGTTTCTCCTGCCCATGCAGCACGCCCTCCCCGATTGGGTCCAGGTCAAGGTGCATCCCCTGGTGGAGGAGCGGATCAAAAACGGGCACTTCATCCTGCCGGAGCACCTAGTGGATGTGCCCTCAACCCTCACGGTGGGGGATGATGTGGTGCTGCTGAGCCTGGATGGCCAGATGCTGGCTTTGGCCGAGATTAGAAAAACAGATCGCTTGATCTGTCAGCCCTTTAGAGTATTTATGGAATAGGTGCAGCGCATGGAACTTAACTGGATCAAGAGAACAGATGCTTCCGCCCGCAGCGTGGCCCTGGGCACCTTCGACGGGGTGCACCTAGGACATCAAAAGCTTTTGGAGACGGCAGTTGCCCTGAAGCCCCCTGGGGGGACCAGTGCCGTCTTTACCTTTGATCTGCCCCCGGAGCAGTATTTCCGCGGCCAGTTCCGCCTGCTCAGTTCTTTCCAGGATAAGGTGCACCTGGTGCAGTCTATGGGCATTGACGAAGTGGCCTGGCTGCCCTTCGGGCCCGAAATTGCCGCGCTGGAGGCGGAGGAGTTTGTCCGGGAGATTTTGGTGGACGAGCTCCGGGCCAAGCAGGTGATCTGCGGTTTCAACTACCGCTTTGGCCGGGGGCGCGGCGGTGATGTGGATTTCCTGAAGGAGCAGGGACGCCGCTTGGGCTTTGCGGTCACGGTGGTGGAACCCGTCCACAGCGAAGGCGGCGAATTGGTGAGCAGCACCTTAATCCGCGGCCTCCTCGCGGAGGGCCGCCTCAAGGAAGCCGCGGAGTTTTTGGGGAGGTTTCCCGCCTATCGGGGCACGGTGGTGCGGGGGCAGGGGCGCGGGCGCCAGCTCGGCTTTCCCACCGCCAATCTCCAGATCGATCCCCTTTTGGTCCTCCCGGGGGAAGGGGTCTACCTGACCTGGTGCCTCCTGCCTGGGGGCCAGGGAGTGGGGGCGGTGACGTCCATCGGGCGCAACCCCACCTTTGACGGCAACGTGCAGACGGTGGAGGTTTACATCCTGGATTTCGAGGCGGAGCTCTACGGCCAAGTGCTGGAGATCCAGTTCCTGGAGCGGCTGCGGGGTATTGTCCGTTACCCCTCGGCCCAGGCACTCCAAGAGCAAATCCGTGCCGATGTGCTGAGGAGCAGGCAGCTGCTGGGTCATTATCGTTTACAAGATGCAAGAGTTGTGCTAAAATAGCATTGTGCCGCGGGTTTGCGCCCGGGCTCAGAAAAAGCCCTTTGCTAGGAGCAGCGTACCTCCGGCGCTGTTCTTGGGAAGTGGTGTTAGACAAATTTTGGAGGTGGATTTGGTGCTATCACAGGAAGTTAAAGCGGAGATCATCAAGAAATTCAGTCGTCATGAGGGCGATACGGGTTCCCCGGAAGTTCAGATAGCCATCTTGACCCACAGGATTCAAGAACTAACTGAACACCTGAAGGTCCACAAAAACGACCATCATTCGAGAAGAGGCCTCTATAAGATGATCGGGCAGCGGCGTGGTCTTTTGAACTATCTCATGAAGAAAGACATCGAACGTTACCGCAATCTTATCGAGGAACTGGGTTTGCGTCGGTAAAAGACGAGCGGGTAACTTCGCCCGCTCTTTTTTGAATCGCGCAGGCTATAATAGCTGTAGATGAGAACAATCAAAATGGAGGTTAGATTATGCAAACCGAGTTTCGCAGGGAATTAGCCGGGAGACCCCTAGTCCTGGAATTCGGCGGGGTAGCCAAGCAGGCCAACGGCTCCGTGCTGGTGCGCTACGGAGAAACAGTTGTCTTGGTCACCGCCACCATGAGCAAAGAACCCAGGACGGGCATCGACTTTTTCCCACTGTTAGTGGACTATGAAGAACGCCAATACGCTGTGGGTCGAATCCCCGGCGGTTGGGGAAGGAGGGAAGGGCGTCCCAGCGAGGAAGCCATTTTGTCCGCCCGGATGATCGACCGCCCCCTGCGGCCGCTGTTTCCAGAGGGCTTCCGCAATGATGTGCACATTGTGGCCACGGTCATGTCGGTGGACAAGAGCAATTCTCCCACCATCGCCGCGCTGATCGGCGCCAGCGCCGCCCTGCACGTATCGGATATCCCCTTTGGCGGCCCCGTGGGTGGCGTGAAAGTGGGCCGGGTCAACGGGCGCTTCGTGCTCAACCCCACCCTGGCTGAACAGGCCGAATCGGACCTGGAGATCACCATCGCCGGTACCAAGGATGCTGTTACCATGGTGGAAGCAGGGGCCAACGAGGTTCCGGAGCAGGCGATTTTGGAGGCCATCTCCTTCGGCCACCAGTTCATCAAAGAGCTCTGCCTCTGGCAGGAAGAGATCAGGGCCCAGATCGGCAAAGGGAAAGCGGAAGTGACTGTCTTCCAACCCGCATTGGATCTGGACCGCTGGGTGCGGGAGCACGTCTATGAAGAGCTGGTGCAGGCCCTGAAGGCCAGCGAGAAGCTGGAACGGGAACGGCTCTTGGATGAGGTTAGGGGCGGTGCCCACGAAGCCTATCAAGAGGAGTTCGGGGAAGAGGAATACGAAGAACAAAGCAAGTTTATCGACGCGGTGTTCGATGCGGTACTCAAAGAAGAAGTACGCCGGGCCATCACCCAAGACAGGATGCGGCCCGATGGACGCCGTCCAGAGGAAATCCGTCCCGTAACCTGCCAGGTGGGTCTGCTGCCCAGGGCTCACGGAAGTGGGCTGTTCACCAGGGGGCAGACGCAGGTGCTCACCTCAGTCACCTTGGGGCTGAAATCCGACGAGCAGCTCCTGGACAGCCTCACAGATGAGGAGAGCAAGCGCTACATCCACCACTACAATTTCCCACCCTACAGTGTAGGAGAAGTCCGGCCCATCCGGGGACCGGGACGCAGGGAAATCGGCCACGGTGCCCTGGCGGAACGCGCGCTGCTCCCCATGATCCCCAAGGAGGAAGAGTTCCCCTACACCATCCGCCTGGTTTCCGAGGTTTTGGAATCCAACGGCTCCTCGTCCATGGCCAGCGTGTGCGGCAGTACCTTGGCTTTGATGGATGCCGGTGTGCCCATTAAGCAGCCGGTGGCTGGCATTGCCATGGGTCTGGTGATGATGGATGGGAAATACACCATTCTCACCGATATCCAAGGACTGGAAGACGCCCTGGGGGATATGGACTTCAAGGTAGCCGGTACCTCTAGGGGGATTACCGCTCTCCAGATGGATATCAAGATCAGCGGAGTCACCCAACTGATCATGGCGGAAGCCCTGGAGCAGGCCCGCAAAGCCAGATTGTTCATCCTCGACAAAATGCTGGCGGTTATCCCCAAGCCCCGTCCTGACCTGTCCAAATATGCGCCGCGCATCATCACCATGGAGATTCCCGTGGATAAGATCCGCGACGTCATTGGACCTGGGGGCAAGATCATCCGCGACATCATTGCCAAAACAGGCGTGGAGATCGACATCGAAGACGATGGGCGGGTGTACATCGCCTCCACCGATGAAGAAGGGGGCAAAAAGGCCCAACAACTCATCGAGCGCTACGTCAAAGACGTGGAAGTGGGTGAGACCTACCTGGGCGTCGTTAAGCGCATCATGAACTTCGGCGCCTTTGTGGAAATCCTTCCCGGCAAGGAAGGTTTGGTACACATTTCACAATTGGAGAACCGTCGGGTGAAGAGAGTCGAAGATGTGCTCAAGGTGGGAGATGAAGTTCTGGTCAAGGTTTTGGAGATTGACCGCCAGGGACGAATTAACCTCTCCCGCAAAGAAGCCCTTGCCGAAGAGAAGGAATTCAAAGGGTAATATAGAAATAAGTTAATAGCACTCTAATAAAGCAGGTATAAAGAAAGACCTGCTTTTTCATTTTCTTAACATAGGAAAAGGGGTATGTGCATGGCGGTTCTGGCCTACTACCCCCACGGCGCAGCTCTGCACGTGGGTGTGGGAACCTTGGAGGCATACACTACTGCTGTTTTTCCTCTCACTTCCCCTGAGCAGCTCTTTCCCTGGCTGGAGGCAGCCGGAATATCCCCAGATGATGTGGACTTTATCGTAACCAGCGGCACGCTCCCGGGCAGCCAGCCCAGCGGCATTTACCTGTTTAACCCGGAAGCAGCCGCGGCGCACCAAGGAGTGGAGTTTTGTGCCCTGCTGGCGGAGAGACTATCCTCTCCGGTGTATCTCATCGACCCCGCCAGCAGGGCTGACTGCCATCCCCAGGCCCTGGTCACAGGCACACCGGCTCTTGGGCGCACCTGCTCTGCGGACCACTTTCTTTTCAAGTTCCTGGCCCGCCAGGAAGCGGCCAAACGCGGCCTTCCGCAGAGCGAGGGGCGCTTCATTGCTGCCCACCTGGATGAGGTGCACCAACTGGGGGCCGTGGTGGGCACCAAGGTGGTGGACTGCCTCACCAGCCTGGAGGAAGGGCCCTTTGCCCTGCGGCAGAGCGGGGGACTGCCCTTCGACGGTGTGCTGGAGCTGTGCAGCCAGCACCAAGGACGTGAAGAAGTCCTGGACGCCCTCAACCAAAATGGAGGCCTCCACGGTTATCTCGGCCTGGAACGCCTGGAGGATCTCTTCGACCTCCAGGGGGAACAGGCGGACCTGGTCAGGCAGGCCCTGGTCTACCAAATCGCCAAGGAGATCGGCGCCCTCGCTGCCGTCCTGGAAGGCAAGGTGGATGCGGTGATCTTAAGCGGCGAGCTGATGCGCCTGCCGTCCTTCCAGGCCGAGCTGGCCCAGCGGGTGGGCTTTATCGCGCCCATCTCGGTCTACCCGGGCAACCAGGGAGTGGCTGCCCTGATGGCAGGCGCCAAAAGGATCCTGGATCAAGAACCCATCATTCTCAGCTGAAGGGGTGTGCATTATGGGATTTGCAGAACTGAAGGCAAGTCTAAAGGGACGCTCCCCGGCAGTTCTCGTTTTGGCCTGGGGCCTGGACGGGGGAGTGCTGGAAGCGTGTAGACAGGCTTTGGACAGCGGTTTTTTGGGAGAAGTGATCGTCACCGGTCCCCCCGATGAGGTGCGGCAGGTAGCTCAAGAGGCGGGAGTTGCCCTTGACGGCTTCACCCTCCAGGACGCCTCCAGCCCCGGGGAAGGGGCGGCAGAGGCGGTGCGGCTGATCCGGGAGGGCCGGGGTCAGATCCTGATGAAAGGGCATCTGGGCACCAGCGTAATCCTGCGGGCGGTGGTCAACAAAGAAACGGGTATCCGCAAAGAACCCCTGCTCAGCCACATCACCATCTTCGAACTGCCCTCCGGGCGGTTGGTGCTGCTCACCGATGCAGCCATGAACATCAAGCCTGATCTCACCCAAAAGGCCCAAATCCTGGACAACGCCATCAAGTTCGCCTGGTCCATCGGCCTGGCCAATCCTAAAGTGGCGGTACTGGCCTCGGTGGAAACGGTGAATCCCCAGATGCAGGACACGCTGGATGCTGCCGCGCTCACGGTCATGGGGAATAGAAAGCAGTTTTCCAAGCCGGCCATCGTGGACGGACCCCTGGCCTTCGACAACGCCTACTCGCTGGAGGCGGCGGCCCACAAAGGCATCGGCAGCCCCGTGGCGGGGCAGGCCGATATCTTCCTGGTTCCGGAGATCACCGCGGGCAACGTGCTTTACAAGGCCCTGGTTTACGTGGGCGGCCTGTCGGTGGCCGGGATCGTAACCGGCGCCCAGTGTCCCATCGTCCTAACTTCCCGGGCTGATAGCGCCGCTTCCAAACTCAACTCCATCGCGGTGGCCTGCCTGTCCCTGGAAGGCAAGTAGGGAGGAGAAAGATGCAGCATTTGCTTCTGGTGATCAATACCGGTTCCACCAGCACTAAACTCGCGGTCTATCGCGATGCAGAGCAGATCCACACCACCAGCCTGCACCATTCCACCGAGGATCTGGCACCCTTTGCCACCATCGTGGAACAGAAAGGGTTCCGCCAGCAGGTGATCGTGGAGTGGCTGGAAGAGATCGGAGTTGAGCTCGCGGACCTCACGGCCATCGTGGCCAGGGGCGGCCTGCTCGCGCCCATTCCCGGAGGCACCTACCGCATCAACGAGCTCATGGTGCGCCACATGGCCGCGGAGCGCTACGGAAGGCACGCCTCTAACTTGGCGGGGCTGATCGCCTATGATCTGGGGCGGAGCTTGAACATCCCCTGTTATATCGTGGATCCGGTGGTGGTGGATGAACTGGCGGACGTGGCCCGCATCAGCGGCCATCCGAGCCTCGAGCGCATTTCCATCTTCCACGCCTTAAACCAAAGGGCCAACGCTAAAAAGGCCGCTGCTTTGCTGGGCCGGCCCTATACAGAGCTCAACCTGATCGTGGCCCACCTGGGGGGCGGCATCTCCGTGGGCGCCCACCAGCTGGGCAGGGTGATCGATGTGAACCAGGCCCTCTCGGGGGAGGGTCCCTTTTCCCCGGAGCGGGTGGGCTCGCTGCCCACCAACGCCCTGGTCCATTACTTTTTTGACCACGGCTGGACCAAGGATGAACTGATGAAGCAGTTTGTGGGGCGTTCCGGTCTTGTGGCCCACCTGGGGACCAACGACAGCCGGGCCATCGTCGCCCGCATGCAGGAGGGGGACAGCCAAGCGGAGTTCTACTTCAAAGCCATGTGCTACCAGATCGCCAAGGAAATTGGCAGGATCAGTACGGTACTCTGCGGTAAAGTGGATCAGATCATCCTTACCGGAGGCCTGGCCCACTCCCCCGAGCTGGTGGCGGAGATCAAGCCCAAGGTGGAGTTCATTGCACCGGTTATGGTGCTGCCAGGTGAAAACGAACTGGAAGCCCTGGCCCTGGGCGCCCTGCGGGTGCTCCAGGGAGAGGAAAGGGCCCGCGACTATATCGTGGAGGAAGTGTAAACGCGCAAGATCCTGCGGAAGGGGGTGAACCCATGCGCGGTCAAGTCCTGGTTAACGAAGAGCGCTGCAAGGCCTGCAGCCTGTGCATAAGCGCCTGCCCCCATGATGTTCTGCGGTTGGCGGAACGGATCAATTCCAGGGGCTACCATCCTGTGGAAGTCTACCAACCGGAGAAATGCACAGGATGTACCCTCTGCGGTGTCATCTGCCCTGATTTAGTCCTGACTATTCAACGTGAAATTCCGGAAAGGAAGTGATCCTGTGGCCAAGATCCTGATGAAGGGGAATGAGGCCCTGGCCGAGGCGGCCATCCGGGCTGGGTGTAAGGCCTTTTTCGGCTATCCCATCACGCCCCAAAACGAAGTACCAGGCTACATGGCCGATCAGCTCCCCCTGCGGGGAGGAGTTTATCTGCAGGCGGAAAGCGAAGTTGCCGCCATCAACATGGTCTACGGCGCAGCCGGTGCCGGCGCCCGGGTGATGACTTCATCCTCCAGCCCCGGCATCAGCCTCAAACAGGAGGGCATCTCCTATATCGCCGCGGCGGAGCTGCCCTGTGTGATTGCCAACGTGGTGCGCTGCGGCCCGGGACTGGGCGGCATCCAGCCCAGCCAGGGTGATTACTTCCAGGCGGTAAAAGGGGGAGGCCACGGCGACTACCGCCTGATCGTCTTGGCTCCAGGCAGCGTCCAGGAGATGGCGGAGCTCACGACCCTGGCCTTTGATCTGGCGGACAAGTGGCGCAACCCGGTGATGATCCTCAGCGACGGCATCCTCGGCCAGATGATGGAGCCTGTGGAGTTCCCCGAAGACTATCAGCCCCTGGAGGTGGAAAAACCCTGGGCCACCACGGGCGCCAAGGGCCGGGAACGGAATATAGTCAACACTCTGGATATCATCCCCGAGTCCTTGGAGAAGAAAGTGGAAAAGCTTTTGGAGAAATACGAGCGGATTAAGCGGGAAGAGGTGCGCTGGAAAGAAGAGGGTACCGAAGATGCGGAGATCATCTTGGTGGGCTACGGAACCTCCGCCAGAATCGCCCGCTCCGCCATGGAACAAGCCAGGCAAAAAGGCCTTAAGGTGGGCTTGTTCAGGCCCATCACCCTCTTCCCCTTCCCGGAAGAGCGTCTGCGGGCCCTGGCCGGTCCAGGCCGCCAGTTCCTGGCCGTGGAGATGAGTGCCGGCCAGATGATCGAAGATGTGCGCCTGGCGGTGGAAGGGCGCAGCCCCGTTCACCTCTGCCGGCGCCTGGGCGGCATGGTGCCCACTCCCGAGGATGTATTGGCGAAAATCCAGGAGCTTGTGGAAGGGAGGGCCAGCTAATGAAGACAGTGTTCCAGAAACCGCAGGCCATGACCGATGCCCAGCTGCACTACTGCCCCGGCTGTACCCATGGAATCATCCACCGTTTAGTGGCGGAAGCCATCGATGCCCTAGATATTCGGGAACAGACCATCGGCATCGCCAGCGTGGGCTGTTCGGTATTCGCCTACGATTATTTCAACTGCGATATGCAGCAGGCCGCCCACGGCCGGGCACCGGCGGTGGCCACCGGCATCAAGCGGGTGCTGCCTGAAAGCATCGTGTTCACCTACCAGGGAGATGGCGACCTGGCGTCCATCGGCATGGCGGAGATCGTCCATGCCGCGGCCAGGGGGGAGAATATCACGGTGATCTTCATCAACAACGCCATCTACGGCATGACCAGCGGCCAGATGGCCCCCACCACCCTGCCCGGTCAAGTCACCGCCACCTCACCCCGGGGCCGCAGCGTGAACGAAACCGGGTATCCCATCAGAATCTGCGAGCTGCTGGTGGCCTTGGAGGGGGCAGCATATTTGGCCAGGGTTTCCAGCCACAACCCCCGCCACATTCTCCAGGCGGGCCGGGCCATCAAAAAGGCCTTCGAAGTACAGCAGCAGAAGCAGGGTTTTGCCCTGGTGGAAGTGCTCTCCACCTGTTCGGTCAACTGGGGCATGGCCCCGGTGAAGGCCATGCAGTGGTTGGAAGAGAACATGATTCCCTATTATCCCCTGGGCGTCTTCAAAGACGTCACGGCCAAGGAGGGTGAACAGCATGGCTGAGATCATCATCGCGGGTTTCGGCGGCCAGGGAGTACTGGTTTTGGGCCAGGTGATCACCTACGCCGGGATGCTGGAAGATAAGAATGTGTCCTGGCTCCCATCCTACGGTCCCGAGCAGCGGGGAGGTACCTGCAACTGTTCCGTGGTGGTAACCGATGGCGAGGTAGGTTCGCCCCTGGTCACCAAGCCCTCTGTGGCCATCATCATGAACGGCCCTTCCTTTGACCGGTTTGAACCCACCGTTAAGCCCGGCGGCCTCGTCCTGTACAATTCATCCCTGGTGCACAAAAAGCCCAGCCGCGACGATGTGCAGGCCATTGCCGTGCCCGCCAATGAAATCGCGGACGAACTGGGCAATACCCGGGTGGCCAATATGGTGATGCTGGGGGCCTTCATTGAGGCCACCGGTTTGGTGAAGAAAGAAAGCATCGAGGCGGCCCTCAAAGAGGTGATCTCGGAACGCCATCACCACCTCATTCCTTTGAATATGCAAGCTTTTGAGCGGGGGAGGGCATACCAATAGCAAATCCCACCAAGGGAGGCTAGAGGTATGGAGTGTTCTACCCGCTGGGGTGTGGTGCAGCAGGTGAGCAGCTTCCCCAACAGGCAGGAGCTTCTGGTGCAGGTGGGAACGGAAACCGCCAAAGCCCTGGCTTTCCCCAAGCTGACCGGAGAGTGCCGGCAGGGGGATCGGGTGCTGCTCAACACCACCGCCCTCCAGCTTGAGCTGGGCACAGGAGGCTGGCACTACGTTCTCGCCGTGGAAGGGCGGGAACGTAGTCTTTCTTCTGGGCCTGGACACATCATCAAGCTGCGCTACACGCCGCTGCAGGGGCGGGTTCTGGCGGTGGAGGAAGAGGCCAGTCCCCACCACCAGGTCTTGGCGCAGGCCGACTCCTTGGAAGGCCTGCCTGTGGCGGTGGGCAGCCTCCACAGTATGCTGGCGCCCCTGGTCTGGCTGGTGGCTCAGCACTGCCCAGGCAGGCGCCTGGTCTATCTCATGAGCGATGGCGCCGCCCTGCCCCTGGGTTTCAGCACAGCCTGCGCCCTCCTCAAGGAGCGGGGGCTCCTGGCGGCCACCATCACCTTCGGCCATGCCTTCGGCGGGGACCTGGAGGCGGTGAACATCTACAGTGCCCTTTTGGCTGCCAAGCATGTGGCCAAGGGGGATCTGGCCGTGGTGCTCATGGGGCCAGGGGTGGTGGGTACAGGCACAACCTGGGGCACAACAGCGGTGGAACAGGGCATCTTTCTCAACGCGGCGCTCCAGCTCGGGGGCACCCCCGTGGCCCTGGCGCGCCTGAGTCAAAGCGATCCCCGGCCCAGGCACCTAGGCCTCAGCCACCACACCCAGACAGTGCTGAAAAGGGTGGTGCAGGGCCCGGTGTTTTTTCCGCTCCCCGTCTGTTTCCAGGAGTTTGACCAGTGGGAAAAGCAGCTGCGGGATCTGCCGCACACCATCTGCTGGGAGGATACAGAAGAGGACTTCCAAAGGCTTCTCACAGCGGACCTGCACTTTTCCACCATGGGAAGGGGCCTCAGGGACGATCCCCTCTTCTTCCACGGCGTGGCCGCGGCTGCGCTCTTTTTGTGCCGGCTGCTGGGGAAAGAGTGAGGGGGAAAGGGTCTTGGTAAGAATCTACGCCGATCTCCACATCCATGTGGGTCGAACCAGCCGGGCAGCCCCGGTGAAAATCACAGCTTCGCCCAGGCTGAACCTGGAGAGCATCGTGAAAACCGCAGAGCAAAAGGGCCTCCAGCTCGTGGGCCTGGTGGATGCTGCCTGCAGCGGAGTGCTGCAGGATCTGAAGGAGCTGGTGGAAAACGGAACGCTGCAACCCCTGGAGGGGGGAGGCTGCCGCTGGGGCCAGACGGCCCTCTTTTTCGGCAGTGAAGTGGAACTGGCCCACAGGGGAGAGGCAGCACATTTTCTCGCCTTTTTCCCCAGCCTGCAGGCGCTAAAGGACTATGCCGGGGCGGTGGCGCCCGCTTTGACCAACCCGGCTTTGTCCACGCAGCGTCTGAAAATGCCCCCCGATGAATGGCTGGCCGCGGTGCTGTCCGCGGGAGGGGCGGCCCTTGCGGCCCATGCCTTTACGCCCCATAAAGGCGTCTACGGCAGCTGCGTGCGGGAGCTCGGGGAAATGTTTGCCCAGCCCGAACAGATCTCCGGGTTAGAGCTGGGCTTGAGCGCGGACAGTACCATGGCGGCAAGCATATCCGACACCCACCGCTATGCTTACCTGGCCAACTCCGATGCCCATTCCCCCGGATCCATAGGGCGGGAGTTCACCGTGTATGAGCTGCCTGAACTCTCCTTTGCGGCCTGGCGGAAGGCTTTGGCCTGCGGGGGAGAGGGGATTGTCGCGCTGTGCGGTCTGGACCCCCGCCTGGGGAAATACCACCGCAGCTGCTGCCCACGCTGCAACCTGCTGGCGACGGAAGAGGAAGCCATCTTCCAGTGCCCCAACTGCGGCGGGGATATGGTGGCGGGAGTGTGGGATCGGGTGCGGGCCATCGCCGACTGCCGGGAAGAGCCGAAGAGGCGCGCCCCCTACAAAGTGCATATCCCCCTGGCCATGCTGCCGGGAGTGGGCCCCGCCGCCTGCCAGAAGCTGCTCGGGGAGGTGGGCACCGAACTTGAGGTGCTCTACCGGGCCTCCCCGGAGAAGATCAGGCGGGCAGCGGGGGAAAAGGTCACCAGGAGTATCCTGGCGCTGCGAAGTGGCTCCCTTACCGTTCAGCCGGGCGGCGGCGGGAGATATGGGCGCGTGGTCCTGCCTTAAGCGGCTTGTCCACACTGCCATTTTATTACATTATTATTACATAAATGTAAGTGTGGAACAGGGGAGGCCAGGGCATGGATTCGGGCCTTTTTCGCAAGACGGCGCTGGAAAGGATTTCTTCACCAGAGCGCCTTAATGAGTATATCAAGATCACCCATCCCGGGGTGTGGAGTGTCCTTGTGGCTTGTCTGGCCCTCCTCTTAGCCGTGGGCTTTTGGGCGTTCTACGGCAGCATTCCCGACACGATCCACGCCTTCGGAATTGTTTTCCCCGAACACGGTGTTGCCCATGTGATTCCCCCCGCGGGGGGCCGGATCACCAACATGCGGGTTAAAGTGGGCGACTACGTGGAGGCGGGGCAGATCCTGGCCGTGATTCCCCAGGAGGATCTGATCAAGCAGATCAACGAGGCCAAAAGCGCCCCCAACCCAGATGAGGACTATATCGCGCAGCTCATCGCCGAGTACGAAAGCCGCTCGCTGGTTCTTTCGCCTGTATCGGGCATCGTGCTTTCGGCCCGCAGGACCGATGAGACTGTTTCCGCCACGGAAGTTTTGGCGACCATTGTGAAACTGGAGAAGTATGCAGATAAACACCAAGTCATCGCCTATGTGCCCATGGCGGCAGCCCAGAAGCTGAAGGAGGGGATGGAGGTGCAGGTATCCCCGGAGTTTGCCCCCCGGGAAGAGTACGGGTTTATCTACGGGCATATCACCGGTGTTGGCACCCACCCGGTCTCGGAAGAAGATGTGCTGGCGGCCGTGGGCAATCTGCAGTACGCGCAGAGGCTTTTCCCCCGGGAAAACAGCGTGGAGGTGAGGGTCACCCTCACGGTGGATCCCCACTCACCCAATGGGGTGAAGTGGTCCAATGACAAGGGCAAACAGCTGCCCCTGACCCTGGGGACTTAATGCAACCTGCAGATCGTGGTGGAAACCTATCGACCCTACCAGTTAGTGTTCTGATCAGGGAGGCGGCCATGGCCAAAGTAGCGAAAGTGCCTGTAATTATGCAGATGGAGGCGGTGGAATGCGGAGCCGCCTGCCTCGCCATGGTCTTGGCCTACCATGGCAAGTGGCTGCCCCTGGAACAGGTGCGGGAAGAATGCGGCGTTTCCCGGGATGGCAGCAAGGCCAAGAACTTGGTGTTGGTGGCCAGATCCCACGGGCTCAAGGCCAATGGCTACCGGAAAGAGCCCGAAGGCCTGCGGGAGGTACCGCTGCCCGCCATCATTCACTGGAACTTCAACCACTTTGTGGTCCTGTGCGGCTTCAAGAAGAACAAGGTAGTACTGAACGATCCAGCCCGGGGGAGGGTGGAAGTCTCCCTGGAGGAGTTCGACGAATCCTTCACCGGCATCGTGCTCTGCTTTGAATAGACGGAGGAGTTCGTGCCTCCGGCAAGCCCAGGAGTGTCTGGGAATTTGCCAAGAAGCGGCTGAAGGGCACTGCCCCTGCCTTTGTGTTTGTCATGCTCACCGGAATCCTCCTCACGGGGGTCCAGCTCCTTACACCCATCTTTTCCCGCCTCTTCATGGATCACATCCTCTCCCGGCACAACCCCCAATGGCTGATCCCGCTCTTGGCGGCCATGGCCCTGACCCTGGCCTTTCAGTTTGTGGTGAACGTCATCCAAGGCATCCATTGGCTGAAAATCGAAGGAAAGCTCGCGGTGGAGGCCAATGCCTCCTTCATGTGGCATGTGCTCCGCCTGCCGGTGAGTTTCTTTGCCCAGCGCTACATCGGGGATATCGCCAGCCGGCAGACCAGCAATGAACAGATCGCGGCCACGCTGATCGGACAGCTCGCGCCCATTTTCCTCAACTTGGTGCTGCTGCTGGCCTATTTGGCCATCATGATCCAGTACAGCCCAGTCCTGGCGGTGGTGGGGGTGACCACCTCCATCCTCTATCTGGTCTCCATGCGGCTCGTTTCCAAGCGGCGCCTGGACCTAAGCCGCGTCACGCTGCGGGATGGGGGCAGGCTCATGGGCGCCACCATGTCCGGCTTTGAGATAATCGAAACCATCAAGGCCTCCGGCGCAGAAGGCAGCTTTTTCCAGCGCTGGGCCGGCTATTTTGCCAGCTACAGCAATGCTTTAGTGCAGTTCAACCAGGCCAACCAGTTCTACAGCCTTATCCCGCCCCTGCTGCAGCAGGGGTCCAACATTATCATCCTGGTGATGGGTGTCTACTTGATTTTGGATGGTTCCTTTACCATCGGTATGCTCCTGGCTTTTCAAGGCTTTACCGCCTCTTTTCTCAGCCCCGTGCAGCAGCTGGTGGGAGCTTCCCAATCCTTCATCGAGATGCGTTCCCAGATGGAGCGGGTGGAAGATGTCTTCAACTACCAGCCAGACGTGGAAGAAGAAGACCCCAGCTTAACGCTTCCTCTCGAAAGGCTCAGGGGAGGGGTGGAACTGCGGGGCATCACCTTTGGCTACAACAAAACGGCACCGCCCCTCATCGAGGATTTCTCCCTCACGGTCAAACCAGGGGGCAGCATCGCCCTGGTGGGCTCCTCCGGAAGCGGTAAGTCCACCGTTGGTAAGCTCATCGCGGGGCTCTACAAGCCCTGGTCGGGTCAGATCCTTTTCGACGGCATCCCCCGGGAGCAGGTTCCCCGCCAGGTTCTTACCGCCTCCATCGCGGTGGTGGATCAGGACATAGCGCTCTTTGAAGACACCATCTTCAACAACCTCACCCTGTGGGACAAGTCCATTGATGAAGCCACCGTGATCGAAGCCTGCAAAGATGCCCAGATTCACGAAGACATCATGGGACGGCCTGGAGGCTACGCCCATGTGATTAAAGAAGGGGGCAAGAACTTCTCTGGGGGCCAAAGACAGCGCCTGGAGATTGCCCGGGCCTTGGCCCAACGGCCCACCATCCTGATCTTGGATGAGGCCACCAGTGCCCTGGATACCAAGACGGAGCACCTGATCATGGAGGCGGTGAAAGCGAAGGGCATCTCCCTGATCATCATTGCCCACCGCCTCTCCACCATCCGGGATTGTGATGAGATCATTGTCCTGGATCAGGGTCAGGTGGTGGAGCGGGGAACACATGAGGAACTGCTGAAGCTGGGCGGGAAGTACAGTGCCTTGGTGAGCACTTGAGGGACCGGAGGTGAACCAGGTGTCCATCGATCCACAGCTGCAAAGGCGCATCGATTATGACAGCAAAGCCATGCGGACGCCTTTTCCGACCTCCTGTCCATCGTGGGCAGAAAAAGGATGGACGCCACCGGGCGGGAACGGGAGGTACAGCTGCAGAGTGCCCTGGAAGCCATTTTTGACGCGCTGTCCCTGCCGGTGCCCGAAGTCCCCGAGGAGCTGGAGGGGCTGGAACTGCGTCTCGACTACATGCTGCGCCCTTACGGCGTTATGCGGCGCAGAGTGGAGCTCAGGGGGAAGTGGTGGCTCAGCACCATGGGGCCTCTCCTGGGCAGCACCAAGGCGGGGGATGTGGTGGCTCTGCTGCCTGCCCCGTACTGGGGCTATACCTTTGTGGATCCCGCCTCTGGTAAGAAGGTCAAGGTGAACAGCAAAACCGCGGCCCAGCTGGGGACGGAGGCGTTCTGCTTTTACAGGGCGCTGCCGGCGCGCCCGCTGAAGCTGTTAGACCTGGTGGCCTTCATGCTGCGCTCCCTCAGTGTGGACGATCTGGCCTTTGTCCTGGTCATCAGCCTGTTGGTGAGTCTCTTGGGGATGTTCCTCCCCTACATGAACAAACAGATCTTCGACAGCGTGATTCCCACGGGTACCAAAAGCGACCTGTTGCCGCTGGCGGCCCTGCTCATCGGGGCCACGGTGGGCTCAGCCCTCTTTTCCATGACCCGTACCCTGGGCCTGATGCGGCTGCGGGATAAGATCAACCATTCCGTACAGTGCGCCGCTTTAGCTAGGCTGTTCACCCTACCCGTGTCGTTCTTCAAGGGCTTTTCCGCTGGTGAGATCTCCAGGCGGGCCATAAGTGTGAATACCCTCACGGAAATGCTGTCTGATACTGTGCTCACCAGTCTCCTGGCGGCTCTGTTTTCCTTCGTGTACATCTTCCAGATGGCGGGCTTTGCCCCCGTGTTGGTGGCCCCGGCCCTGCTCAGCATCGGCGGTCTTTTGACCCTCACTTTCCTCACCGGCCTGATCAGGCAGAAACACAGCCGCAGGCTCATGGAGCTGAGCGCCAAGTTGGACGGTATGGTTTTTGGACTCTTGGGCGGCATTCAGAAGATCAAGCTGGCCGGTGCGGAGCGGCGGGCCTTTGCCAGATGGGCAGCCCAGTACAAAGAGCTGGGGAGATTAAGGTACAACCCGCCCGCGCTGCTGCCCCTGAGCGGTGCCCTCCAGACCCTCTTGGTTATGGGTAGTACCATCCTCCTTTACTATGTCGCGGGCCGCGGTCTGGCGGCACCGTCGGATTATATGGCCTTCAATGCCGCCTACGGAGCGGTGAGCAGCGCCCTTTTATCCTTGGGCGGCGTGGTTGTTTCCCTGGCCAACGTTAAGCTCCACTTGGAGATGGTCAAGCCCATTTTGGAAACGCCTCCAGAGTTCCACGCAGGCAAGAAGCAGGTTATGCGCCTGTCGGGCAGGATCGAAGTGTCCAATGTTACCTTCAGCTACACCCCAGATGGACCCCTGGTACTGAACAACCTCAGCCTGAAGGTGGAACCCGGTGAATATGTGGCCATCGTGGGCAGGTCTGGCAGCGGCAAATCCACCCTGATGCGCCTGCTTTTGGGTTTTGAAACACCCACCTCCGGTGCCATCTACTACGACGGTTACGATCTCCAGACTCTGGACGTGCGCAGCGTGCGCCAATGCATCGGGGTGGATCTCCAGGACAGCAAGCTGTTTCCCGGCAGCATCTACGCGAACATCATCATCACTGCACCCTGGGCCACCCTGGAGGACGCCTGGGAGGCAGCCCGCCTCGCGGGCGTGGACGAGGATATCCGGGCCATGTCCATGGGTATGCACACCCTGGTGAGCGAAGGGGGTGGAGGACTGTCCGGCGGACAGAGACAGCGGATTTTGATCGCCCGGGCCATCATCTCCAAACCCAGTATCATCCTCTTCGATGAAGCCACATCGGCCCTGGATAACATCACCCAGGACCTGGTGGCCCAGAATCTCGCTGCCCTGAACTGCACCAGGATAGTCATCGCCCACAGGCTCTCCACCGTGCGGCAGTGCCACCGTATCCTGGTTCTGGACAAGGGAACCGTTGTGGAAGAAGGCACCTTCGAAGAGCTCATGGCCAAACGGGGGCTGTTCTACGAATTTGCCATCAGACAGATTGATTAGAGGCTGGGTATGCCCAGCTTTTTTCCTGGGCTTCGGCCCCAGAAAGTGGTAACCGGGAGTTACTAGGTTTTCTCACCTGGCCGTTGTAAACAACAGTCGGAAAGCCAACGGGCGCGCTGCAGATGGGCAGCGGCACCGGGCTGCGCTGGAATTTTGGGGAGGTGGGTGCCCTTGACCCGTGCCGAGTCGAACATAGTGCTGTTTTCCATCACCTTGTGCTGGGCTTCATCCTATCTGTTCGTGAAGAACCTGCCGCCGGATCTTTCGCCCTTTGCCTACATGACCATGACCTCGGGGCTGGCCTTCATCATCCTGGCCATCGTGTTCTTTGCCCGGCTGCGGGATCTCAAAGGCCGGGTTCTCTGGCGCAGCGCGATCTTGGCGGCCATCGTTTGCTTCAACCTGGTCTTCGAACGCCTGGGGGTTTCCCGGATCCCGGCCTCCACAGCCAGTTTTGTGGCCAGTTTGACCATTGTGTTTGTTCCCCTCTTCCTGCTCTTACTCAAACAAAGGCCCACCAAAAACAACGTGCTGGGCATCCCCTTTATCCTGGCGGGCCTGGTGCTCACCAGCGGCGTCCAGCGGGGTGCCCCCCTGGAATTGGGCGTTTTGTACATGGTGGCGGCCTGCATCTTCATGGCCATCTACGTGATCGTGGTGGACGGCTTCACCAAGAACGATGACCCGCTGCTTTTGGGGATCGGCCAGATGCTGTGGGTGGCGGTGATCGCCTATTTGCTCTGGCTGGTGGAAGAACCCCGCACCTTCTTCGCTTTAACCTATACCAACGAGATGCTGGCCAGCATTTTCCTTCTGGCCTTCTTCGCCCGGGCCTACGCCTACATCATGCTCATGTACGGCCAGCGCTACGCTAACCCCATCAGCGTCACGGTCATCGCCTCCACGGAGCCGGTGGTCACCATGGTCTTGGCCCTTTTGATTCCGGATACGTTCGGGCAGACCGAAAGCTTCACCTTCGCCAAGCTGGTGGGGGGAGTGCTCATCGTCATTGGCGCCATCTGCGCCGGCACTGACTTTCTGGACAACCCCGATCTGCTCAACAGGCTGAGGCTGGGCGGAAAAGGAGAAAAAGGAGTGGCTGCGTCGTGAGGGAAATCCTGCTGCCCTTGAAGGGGAAACAGACCTTGCTGCAGATCGGTCTGTGTGCGCTGATCTTCGTGGGCATGGCTGTGCCCTTTAAGGTGATGGTCTTGGTGGAAGGCCTCACGGAAGTGCGGCCGGTGAATGCCGTTCCGGTGGTGATGGGCCTTCTGCTGGGGCCTGCCGGCGCCTGGGGCTGTGCCATCGGCAATCTGATTGCCGATCTCTTCGGCACCTTTTCCAAAGCATCGTTCTTGGGCTTTTGGGGGAATTTCATCGCCGCATACCTGCCCTACAAGCTTTGGCATACGCTGAAAAACGGGGAAAAGCCCAATGTGAAGTCGGGGCTGAACCTGTTTCTCTACCTGGGGATCAGTGCCCTTTCTTCGCTGGTGGTGGCCATTTTCCTCACCTGCGGGCTGGATGTGTGGCTGAAGATGTGGCTGCCCAACTTGTTTCCCATCATCTTCTACAACTTCTACAACAACTTGGGCTTTCCCCTGGCCTTGGGCCTTCCCATCCTTATCGTGCTCACCAGCGATGCCCACAACGTACAGCCTGTCCTGCCCCCAGCCAAAACCCCGGGGCAGCTGACCCGGGCCCGGCTCTCCCTTGCGGTCTTGGTGCTCACGGGTCTGGCCATTGCCTGGCTGCTCAGCCAGGGCCTGCCCATGACCAGCTTTTGGTTGACCGCGTTGTTGGGGGCCGCGTTTTTGGTCTCCCTGGTGACCCTGCTCCTGGTCTAGAGCGGCAAATCACCTAGGGGGCGTTGCAGAACTACTCGATTGAGTAGGAGCAACGCTCCTTTTTGTGTCTCTTGGCCTGAAAATGCGCCCAGAGTTGGACAGATCTTGAGATGGCAGACACAATTGATGGCAACAAGTACTCTGTACCGGTGCAGTTCGCACGCAAACGGGTGAAGTACCGCCGTTTTGAGGACCGGATTGAGTTGCTGGACGACGGGACTGTGGTGGACACCATCGCCTTGGTTCCTGGTCGAGGAAAGAGT
>NZ_JBHGXH010000324.1:0-2283 GCF_041936445.1 Candidatus Darwinibacter acetoxidans
AGGCGATGGCTTCTAGATTCTCCTTCCCTCCCCTGGAATTGGGGTTCCACTCCCCGGGGCCCCTGCCATAGTCCAAATAGAGCATGGACGCAACTGCATCCACCCGCAGTCCATCAATGTGGTAGACATCGAACCAAAAGATAGCATTGGAGATGAGGAAGCTCTGCACTTCCGTCTTGCCTAGGTCGAAATTGTTCGTCCCCCAGCCCCTGTTTTCTGCCCTCCTGGGATCCGCGTATTCGTAGCAGGGTGTTCCGTCAAACATCCTTAGCCCTGGATCATCCCGTACAAAATGCCCCGGCACCCAATCCAGGATCACTCCCAGGCCGTTTTGGTGACAGCGATCGATAAAGGCCATAAACTCCCTGGGATGTCCGTAGCGGCTGGTGGGAGCGAAGTAACCCATGGTCTGGTAGCCCCAGGAACCATCAAAGGGGTGTTCCATGATGGGCAGCAGCTGGAGATGGGTGTAGCCCATCTCCTTGGCGTAGGGAATCAGCTCCTGGGCCAGCTCCCCGTAGCTTAGGTACTCCCCATTCTTTCTCCTCCACGATCCCAAATGCACCTCGTAAATGAGCATGGGCTCTTGGAAGTGGTTGCGCTTGGCTTTCTTTTCCTGCCATTCGTGATCCTGCCACTGGTAGCAGTGCAGATCGCAAAGGCGCGAAGCGGTGTTGGGCTTCTTCTCCATCCAAAAACCAAAGGGGTCAGCCTTGAGCAGCAGGTGTCCTCCCCGGGTCAAGATCTCGTACTTGTACAGATCCCCTTCCTTCAAGCCGGGAATAAAGAGCGCCCAAATCCCTGACTGGGGCATTCTCTCCATGGGATGCCGCCTTCCATCCCAGTTGTTGAAATCGCCCACCACCGAGACTCGCCTGGCGTGGGGAGCCCACACCGCAAAGCGGGCTCCCTTCACCCCGTTTTCCTCCACCAAATGCCCGCCCATAAAGGTATAGCTGTAGTAGTGGGTACCCTGGTGAAAGAGGTAGCGATCGTATTCGCTGTAAGGAGAACCCGTCCACTTCATCTGGCCTCATCCTCCCGGGCTAAGATCAGGGGGCTGAGTGCCGGAACCACCACCTTAGGTCCTGTCACAATACTCAAATGCCCCACACCCTGGTCGCTTACCAGCACTTCCCAGCAGCCCGCATCCACCGCCACTTCCTGATCTTCTTGGTTGCTGTTGAAGAAGACCAAAATGGTCTCAAAGCTGTCCCCGCCCGCATGGGGCCCCAGGGCAAAACCAATTACCCCCCTCGGCACCTCCAAAAACTGGAGGAAGCGGCGCACCTCCTCACCTGTGCGCAGGCGAAAAGCAGGCCGGGATCTGCGCAGCTCGATCAAACCCTTGGTGTACATAAAGAGCTCCAGGAACTCCCCCTTTCGTTCCCAGTCAAGCTGGTTCACGTGATCCGGGGACTGGTAGCTGTTGGGATCTCCTCCCTTGGTGCGGGCAAAATCCTGACCGGCATGTAAGAAAGGAATACCCTGGGCCGTGAGGATAATGGTGTGGGCCAGCTTGATCATCTTCAGCCGCTGGGCATGGTCTTCCGAGGCAGTGGTGCAGAGCAGCTTATCCCACAGCGTCAAATTGTCATGGGCCTCGGCGTAGGCCACGCTCTGGCTGGGGTGCCAAGCCCAGGGGCCCTTGGAATAGAGCACCTGGCCGTATTCCACTTGGGGATGCTGCACCGCTCCCACCAAGCCGAACTTCACCGACTCCTCCAAGCCTTGGCCCTGGATGAATCCTCCCTCCTTGGTATGGAACACATGCCCCTTGATCCCATCCCGGAGATCGTTGCAAAACGAAGCGATCCCGGTCATGCGGTTGGTGTTCTCCTTCACCGCCCGCCTAAACTCCGGCAAGGTGCTGCCCCCGGCAGCCCAGCCCTCGCCGTAGATCAAAATTCCCGGGTTCACTTCATCCAAAGCTCTGCGCACCTCCCGCATAGTATCCAGATGATGCAGCCCCATGAGATCAAAACGGAAACCCGCCAGCTTGTATTCCTTAGCCCAATACACCACTGAATCCAAGATGAACTTGCGCACCATGGAGCGTTCATCCGCCAGTTCATTCCCGCAGCCGGAGCCGTTGGAGAAACCTCCCCGGGCATCATGGCGGTAGTAATACCCTGGAACCAGCTTGTGGAAAGAAGACTCCAGGCAGTGGAAAGTGTGGTTGTAGACCACATCCATGATCACCCCGATCCCCGCTTCGCTTAGGCCCTGGATCATCTTCTTCAGCTCCCGGATCCGCACCCTGCCGTCCGTGGGATCGCTGGC
>NZ_JBHGXH010000325.1:0-14756 GCF_041936445.1 Candidatus Darwinibacter acetoxidans
TATGTTCCAAGGCACCCCCTCGGCTTCCTCCAGACCCCACTGTTGCCAGTGGCGCCCTTGCCTGCTGGTTACCTTCCCGCTGGTTGGGCGGTAGGGTTTCTCTCAACCCATCGGCTCGGTAGACATGCCGGGCGCACCGCGGATGCGGAGGACCTGCTGGTCCTCCGCTCGCCTCCTTAACCGACACGGAACTCGTGTAAGAGCTCCTCCACCAGTTCCCCCCTGGCCAGCTCCTGCTTCACCAGGGGAACATCCACAATGTCCCCAAAATGATCCGTTAAGGTGGGCCGCTCCACCTGATAGAAGATGCCGATGGGAATCCTCTCTCCCCACTCCCAGCTCCTGGCCCACGCGGCCTGGCGGTCGCTGCGGTCATAGCCGGCTTCCTGGTCCAGATCGTACACCCGGGAACGGTAGAATTGGTAGGTGTTGATCCGGTTAAAGGTGACGCAGGGCTGGAGAACATCCACTAAGGCAAAGCCTTTATGCTGGATGGCAGCTTTGAGGACCCGGGCCAGATGCTCCTGGTCACCGGCAAAACTGCGGGCCACAAAGCCGGCGTTGAGGGTAATGGCAGTGGCCAAGGGGTTAAAGGGCTCGTTATACGCTCCCAGGGGCGTAGTCCCAGTCACCATCCCCCGGTCGCTCCTGGGCGAAGCCTGCCCCTTGGTTAAGCCGAACACCTGGTTGTCGTGGACAATGTATGTGATGTCCACATTCCGCCTGATGGCGTGGAGGAAGTGGTTTCCCCCCTCAGCATAGCCGTCGCCATCACCGCCCACCGCGATTACAGTCAAATCGCTGTTGGCCAGCTTCGCCCCAGTAGCGGTGGGTAAAGTGCGGCCGTGCAGCGTATTGAGCACATTACCGCTGATATAATGGGGCAGCTTGCCCGCCTGGCCGATACCGGAAACGAAGAGCACTTCCTGGGGTTTGAGCCCCAGCTCGCTTAGGGCCTTGGCCAAGGCCCGCACGATACCGAAATTGCCGCACCCGGGGCACCAAGCTGTCTCCCTGCTCACCACAAACCCTTGCTCAGCCACGGCATTCACCTCCCGGAAGCCTGTCCAAAATATACTTGGCGTTCATGGGCCTGCCGTCATAGCGCCTGATGCTGCCCGTGGGCTTCCAGGCAAAGCGGGAAGCGATGAGCTCCTCCAGCTGCCCAGAGTAGTTGCTTTCCACAATGAACTTCTGGGCAGGTTTTTGTAACAGCTCACCTAGCCTCCGGGGCAGGGGAAAGACCTGGGGTAGGTGGACCCCCTGGGCTCTGCACCCGCGGCTGTTGAGGACGGCCACCGCTTCTGCAATGGCCCCCTTGGTGGATCCGAAACCGATGAGCATGATCTCCGGATCCTCCGCTCCGCAGAGCACGGGGTCCAAGGCGTTATCTTCCACCAGCCTCTGCTTGGCCATGCGTTTTTCCATCATCTTCCGCCTGGTTTCCGTATCTTCGATGAGATGGCCGGCCTCGTCATGCTCATCACCCGCGCTGACCACAAGGCCAGCTCCAAAGCCTGGGTAAAGGCGAGGCGAGATGCCGTCTTCCGTGAAGCGGTGCCGCAGGTAAGCAGGGCCAGCTTCTTCAGGAGCAGCCAGCTTACCCCGGCGGATCTCGATCTTGCTCAGATCGAAAGGCGGTACGGTGGTATAGGAATCGGCCAGATGCTGGTCGCTTAGGACCACCACCGGCATCTGGTATTCTTCCGCCAAGTTAAAAGCATGGGCCATGAGGTAAAAGGCCTCTTCCACATCCCCCGGGGCCAAGACCGCCCTGGGGAAATCGCCAAAGGACATGGCGACGGCAAACCTTAAATCGCCCTGTTCAGTGCGGGTGGGCAGCCCCGTGCTGGGGCCCGGCCGCATGGCGTTGATGACCACAATGGGGATCTCCGCCGAGCCCGCGAGGCTCAAAGCCTCTGTCATCAGGGCAAATCCTCCGCCGGAGGTGGCGGTCATAGCCCGCACTCCGGTGAAGCTGGCGCCAATGGCCATATTGATCGCGGCTATTTCATCTTCCGCCTGCTCCATGATGACCTTGGCTTCCCTGCCGTAGCTGGCGATGAACTCGGTGACACCCGTGGAGGGGGTCATGGGGTAGGCGCTCATAAACTTCACCCCTGCAGCCAAGGCCCCCAAGGGCAGGGCGTCATTACCCCGCAAAACCAGGTGCGGCCTGCTCTTGGCCGGTTTGGCCGGTCGGGGCCTTGCCCCCAGCAGCCCCCTCACCCGCTCAAATCCGTGGGAGGCCACCTGCTGGTTCCCGGCCACAACCGCCTCGCCCTTATCGGCAAACATCAAAGCCAGGGTCTCATGGAGTACAGTAATCTCTTCGCTGAGCAGCGCCCAGACGGCCCCTGCCGCCACCGCGTTGGCCATGATCCTGGGCTGGCCCAGCTCCTCTGCCATGCGGGCAAAGGGCAAACCGATACAGTTCTCCTTTGTTACCAGTTCTTTTGCTGCATCACCTAAAACATCTGGATCGTAGATGACCACTCCGTCCGGTTTGACTTCCCCCAGTTCCTGGGTGACCGTGGTTTCATCCAGGGCAACGAGAATATCGATGTCGTCCTCCCAGGAGGCCACAGGCTGGTCCGCCAGCCGGATCTGGAAGAAGTTGTGGCCTCCCCGAATACGCGACTCGTAATCCTGGTGGGCGAAGAGGTGCCAGCCCTCTTGGGTGGCCGCCCGGAGCAGAATGGTACCTACCGACACCAAACCCTGCCCCGCCTGCCCTCCAATCTTGATGTTTAGGGTCTGCATGATCTGCCTCCCTGCCTAAAACGCCCGGATCTGGCTCTTGGGAGCCTGGCAGATGGGGCATTTCTCCGGTGCATCGCCCTCATGGGTCCAGCCGCAGACGTCACACACGTAGACCGTGCCCAGTTCGATGTCGATCTTCTTCTCCTGAACCGTCTTCTTGGCCTGGCCGTACATGTCGGCGTGGATCTTCTCAGCCTCCAGGGCATAGTGGGTGGAGCGGACCGCACCCTTTTCCTGCTGGAGCTCGGCCACTACTTTAAAAGCAGGGTACATCTCTTCCACTTCGTAGGTCTCGCCATCAATGGCATCCTGGAGGTTGGCCACTGAATCTTTGATCCCGCCCAGCTCCTTCAGGTGGTTGCGGGCATGGACCAGCTCTGCATAGGCAATGGCCCTAAACAGCTTAGCCACATTGGGTAAGCCTTCCTTCTCCGCCACGTTGGCGTAGATCTGGTACTTCATGTGCGCCATGCTTTCTCCGGCAAAAGCATCCCTCAGGTTCTTTTCGGTCATGATTCTCATGCACAAATCCCCTCCCAATTGATAGTGCTAATGGTTACTATAGCATACCAGCAATTTACTGGCAAGACGCTATTGCTATACATTCGTAACAAGCGCTTCCACTAGATGCTGGGCGGAAACACCTGTTTTGCGCGGTGTGTTGTGGGTAACCTGTGTATAATGTGGAAAACTAAGCCACTTAGTGAATTACCTCACCTCCCCCTAAGTGCCCTACCCCCAGAGCAGCCAAATCAGGATGTAGCCCACGGTCACGGCGGCCAGGGTAAAGGGCACACCCAGCCGCATGAACTGGCCGGCGCTCACTTCATAGCCTTCCCTGCGCAGCAGCCCGATACCGGTGATGTTGGCGGAAGCGCCGATGGGGGTGAGATTCCCGCCCAGGGTAGCTCCGCACAAAAGTCCGAAGTAGAGGAGGTTCGGTTCCACTGCCATAATGGAAGCTACACTGCCCATCACCGGCAGCATGGTGGCCACATAGGGGATGTTGTCCACGAAAGCGGAGATCAAAACGGACATCCAGACAATTAGGGTGTAAACCAGGAAGACGTTACCCTGTCCCGTGCGGGCGATGAAGGCGGCGAACCTTTCGATCACCCCAGCTTGCGTCAGTCCGCCCACCACCACAAACAAACCCATGAGCAAAAGCAGGGTGAACAAGTCGATATCGAGGATGGTCTTCCAGCTGTGCTTAAAGCCTTTCCCCAAAGCCAGATCCCGGATCAAGCCCACCGCGAAGAGGGCAACGCAGATCAAGCCGTTGGTGATGTGGGGTTTTTCGGGAATAAAGGAAGCCAGGATCAGAAGCACGATCATGATCAGAAGCAGATAGCCCGGGAACCTATCCTGCACCTCGGTACGGGCTTGCGGTTGGATCTGGCCCTTGGTGGAGCGCAGCACCCAATACAGGATGGCGGTGGCAGCTACTGCCCCTGCCTGTACCACCCAGAACATCCCGGGCCGGCCCTGGAGCCAGAAAAAATCCAGGAAGTCCAAATTGGCATGCCCGCCCAGGAGGATGGAAGTGGCATCACCCACCAGGGTGGCCGCACCCTGGAGGTTGGAGGCGATGGCCACGGCGATCACGCTGGTCACAGGGGAAATTCCCTGCTTCTTGGCGATACTCATGGCCACCGGGGCCACAATCAACACCGTCGCCACATTGTCCATGAAAGCAGAAATGATGCCGGAAAAGAGAGATAAAGCCACGATGGCCCAGCGAACAGTGGGCGTCTTCTCCAGGATCAGGTCCGCCAGCAGAGCAGGCATCCGGGACTCGATAAAGAGCGAAACAATCCCCATTGTTCCGGCGATCATCAAGATCACATTCCAGTCAATAAAGCCAAAGACCATGTTCAGGGGGACAATACCCACCGCAACAAAGATTCCTGCCGAGACTAGTGCGATATGCGGTCTGTAACGGGGCAGCAATAACAGCAAAAGGTAAGTGATGGCAAATAGTGCGATGGCCAATGTTTGCAATGCAACAACTTCCTTTCAACATTTCTTCTTTGAGGGAATTCTCTTTTGAGCAGAGGGATTCCTCTCCATAAAGACACCCTCTCCCGGAGATTTTGCCCTCGGGATGGAGCCCCCCAATTGCGCTAGTTCTTTCAGCCACGGCAGGGATCGGCTTCCCGGATGACTAATACCCAGAGCAAATCCTCTGCGCACGGAAGTGCCGTCATGATGGAAGGAAAAGGAGGCAGAACGATGGTTGATGTACTCCGTTTTGGTATGGTGGGTGGAGGTCTCGGCTCCTATATCGGCCAGGTGCACCGCAAGGGAGCCACCTTCGATGAGCAGGCCAGGCTGGTGGCGGGCAGCTTCTCCCGGGATTTCCAACGGACGCTGCAAACCGGCCAGCGGCTGGGCCTGGATCGGGAGCGCTTGTACCGGGATCACAACGAAATGGCAGAGCAGGAAGCAGCCCGGGAGGACGGCATTGACTATGTGATCATCTGCAGTCCCAACTACGCGCACTACGCGGCCGCCAAAGCCTTTCTCGAACGCGGTATCCATGTAGTGTGCGATAAGCCCCTGACCGTCACTGTGGAAGAAGCAGAAGAGCTGGCCCAGCTCGCCCAAGAGAAGGGTCTGCTCTTTGCCGTCAGCTATGCCTATGCCCAATGCCCCGCGGTGAAGCAGGCGCAGTTGATGGTGCAAAACGGTGACATTGGCGAGATCCAGGTGGTCATGGCCGAGTACCCCATGGGCTGGCTGGCCGCGCCCGTGGAGCAGGAGGGCGAGGTGCCCTGGCGGACGGACCCCAAGCAGTCGGGCATCTCCAACTGCGTGGGCGACATCGGCACCCACATCGAGAACACCGTGGCCTACATCACCGGGTTGGAAATCGAAGAGCTGTGCGCCCGCTTGGATAACTTCGGCGGGGATAACCGGCCCCTGGATACCAACGCCCACGTGCTCGTGAAGTACAAAAGCGGAGCTGTGGGCAACTACTGGTGCTCCCAGGTGGCCATTGGCTACGACAATCCCCTGAAGGTGCGCATCTTCGGCACCAAGGGCACAATTGAGTGGTGCCAGGAGTTCCCCAACCACCTGCGCGTGGCGAAGCTGGGCCAGCCGCCCCAGATGCTGGCCAAGGGCCAAGAGTACTTCTACCCCCAAGCCAACGAGCTGGCCCGCCTGGGCGCGGGGCATCCCGAAGGCTATTATGAAGCCTTCGCCAACTTCTACCGCGCCTTCAACGGCGCGCTGCTCAAGCATAAGCAGGGCCTGGAACTCACCTCTGAAGATCTGGACTTCCCCGATGTTTTTGCTGGCTTGCGGGGTGTGAAATTCATCCACCGCTGCGTGGAAAGCTCCAAGCGGGGTTCCGTCTGGGTCAAGTTCGACTAAAGCTTCTGGTCTAAAGCGCTAAGTACCCTCGAGGACTTAGCGCTTTTTCCACTTCTCCCCTTAGCAGGATTTGTGTACAAACGGTGGAAAAAAGATCAACTACAAGTTAACTCAAAGACTCAGACCAGAGGGGGGGTTAGCATTGTCTCTGCCCAGAAAACTCTTGGTAAGTGCACTCCTGTGCTTGCATTTGGCCCTTCTCTTCAGCAGCGTCCCGGCAGCGGCGGGCTCCCCAGGGGAAACCGCCCACCTCATCCACGGCCAGGCCTGGCTGGATACTGCTGGTCAAGCCCTGGAAAACCCCGCTTACAAGTACGCCATCTACCAATCCCGTTCCCTCGCGGTTAAACACCCCGAACTGTATCTGCAGGCAGATGCCCTGTTCAACGAGGTTTTGACCTCCCGGCCCAACATGATCAAGTTCTACCGCAACCGCACCCAGGATCCGCAGCGGCAGTGGGAGGAGTACCGCGCCATCCTGCTGAGCCGGAACGTGGAGTTTTTCCGCTGGTCAGAGTTCTCCAGCGCTGAGCACAACCCGGTGAGCTGCCGGGAGCTCTACGGCAGCGCAGCCTTTTTGCCCTTTGTGGATCTGAGGCTCCATTTCATGGCCTCAGCCCTCAAGGGGGCAGACTGGCAGGCCACGCCCCTATCCATGGCGGAATTCCTCTATTTCCAGCACGGCGCGGGCAAGGATTCCTTCATCATCGTCACCGCGGACGGCACCGCCTACCTTTACAAAGCCAGCACCCCCACTTCCCCGGCTGAGCTTTTCACCTACAGCGGCGAGCCCTGCAGGGAACTTGAGGGAGATGCGGTGCTCATCTTCAACCAAGAGTACGTCTGGTATCCCCTCATGGGCAGGGACGATCGGCTGGAAAGCCCGGCTCTGGCGGAAGCGGTGGCCAGCTGCGCCCAAGAAGGTTTCATCCCTGAACTCACGGCGCTGGAAGCGGAACTGGTGGAAATTCTTAAAGAAAGCACAAAACTCCATTCCCAGGAAGACAGGCTTTTAGCCCTGGCCTGCGCCGCCAAGCTGCACACGGCCTCCTGGCGGCTCCATCCAGAGCTTTTCCAGCAGCTGGATCCTTTCTGGGCCGAGATGGCGGGATTCAGCCGCAACCAAGCGCCGGACCCCCTGGGCTGGCGCGGCGCCCGCATCACCCTGCTGAGCAACCGCCTGTGCCCAGTGGCGGCGGAACTGGCCGCGGTGGCCAGGGAAAACAGCAGCAGGGGCCTAAAGGCGCTGATGGACAGCATGGTGCAGGAATACTTCCGGCGGCTGGGCCCCAGCTCCAGTCCCAGGCCACTGACCCTGTGGTACCACAGTGATCTTTACCTCCTCAACCTGGATGATTACCTTTTGGCCAGGGCCGGCAGCGACCTCTCCACCGCCCTGGCCACAGCGGCCATGCTGGATCTAGCGGACATTCCCGGCCTGGAAGTGTATGTGGTGGGAGCAAGGTTTGAGTATGATCTGGGGAGCCACGCCTACTGTGCACTGTTTTTGGGGGAAGAGCGGGGGATCGCCGCCTACGGCCAGTGGTTACCGGAAGCAAACGGTCTGTTCGATCCCGCTGTAGCCGCACAGACAGGCCTGGCCCTCTCCGCCCTGCTCACCCCAAGGGGCTGGGTCAATTTCGCCACAGATGATGATCTGGACTTCCGCCCGGTGAGCTCATCCCTGGAAGCCGACTCCATCCTGCAGCTGCTGCAGGTAGTGAGCCGTAAAACGCAGGGCCAAGCCCGCATCGCCACAGGCTATTCCCGGGAGCTTCTGCAGGCCACGGGTATCTACGACGTTGAACGCTTCATCAGCGAGTTTCCTGCCCTGCCGCTGCAGCGCTACCCCTTTTAGGTGGTGCAGCCTGGCAGGCCTGAACAAACGCCGCGGCATTTGTCCCTGCATTTGACATATGGATAAAGGGTTTTCTCCCCTGTTTACCTAATATCCCCACAAGTATTCTTGCCTGGAGGTGGAACAAGCATGATTGAGGGAAAAGACATCAAGACCCAAGCAGGCACGCTCCGTTTTGGCCTGGTAGGCGGAGCCTCTGGCTCCTTTATCGCCGACGTTCACCGCAAAGCGGCGCTCTTTGACGGACAGGCGGAACTGGCCGCCGGGTGTTTTTCTTCTAAGTACGAGCGGACCCTGGAAACCGGGAAACGGCTGGGCCTGGATCCCCAGCGTCTCTACCGGGACCACGGGGAAATGGCGGAAAAGGAGGCGGCCCGGGAGGACGGCATCGATTTTGTCATTATCGCCACACCCAACTACCACCACTACCCCGCGGCCAAAGCGTTCCTGCAGAGGGGTATCCACGTGGTCTGCGACAAGCCCCTCACTCTGCAGGTGGAGGAAGCGGAGGAACTGGCCAGGCTCGCCGAGGAAAAGGGGCTGCTCTTCTGCGTGACCTACGCCTACTCCCAGTATCCCGCGGTTAAGCAGGCCCAGATGATGATCAAAAATGGCGAAATCGGAGACATCCAGGTGGTTGTGGCTGAATATCCCCAGGGCTGGATGGCCACCCCCGTGGAGCAGGAGGGCAACAAGCAGGCTGCCTGGCGCACAGATCCGGAAAAATCCGGTATCTCCAACTGCGTGGGCGATATCGGCACCCACATTGAAAACACAGTCTCTTACATCACCGGGCTGGAAATAGCTGAACTCTGTGCCCGCCTGGACATCTTCGGTGCAGAGGGTCGGACGCTGGATACCAACGCCCATATTCTAGTCAAGTACAAGAACGGCGCGGTGGGCAGCTACTGGTGCTCCCAGGTGGCGGTTGGCTATGATAACGGCTTGTCCGTGCGCATCTTCGGTACCAAGGGCACCATCGAATGGCGCCAGGAAGATCCCAACTACCTCATCGTGCGCAAGCTCAACCAGCCGGTCCAGGTGCTCTCCCGGGGGAACCCCTACTTCCACCCCGCAGCCGCAGGCATGTCCCGCGTCCCCGCTGGGCATCCCGAGGGCTACTACGAGGCCTTTGCCAACACCTATCTCAAGTTCACCACTGCCCTGCTCAAGCTCAAACAGGGCCTCGAGCTGACGGAAGAAGACCTGGATTTCCCCGATGTCCAGGCGGGCCTGCAGGGGGTCAAGTTCATCCATAAATGCGTGGAGAGCTCCCGGCGGGGTTCGGTCTGGGTTCAATTCGACTAAAGGAGGAGAGCCGATTGTCGCGACCTGTAACCATCTTCACCGGGCAGTGGGCCGACCTCACCTTCGAAGAGGTCTGCCGGAAAATGAGCGAGATGGGCTATGACGGCCTGGAAATCGCCTGCTGGGGCGACCATCTAGACCCCAAAAGGGCTGCAGAAGACCCAGCTTACGTGGAAGACCGCCTGCAGACTTTAGAACGCTACGGCCTGGGCTGCTGGGCCATCGGCGCGCACCTCATCGGCCAGTGTGTGGGCGATAACTGGGATCCCCGCCTGGACACCTTCGCGCCCGACCAGGTGAAGGGGCAGCCTGAAAAGATCCGGGCCTGGGCCATTCAAGAGATGAAGTACGTGGCCAGGGCCGCGCAAAACATGGGTGTTCAGGTGGTTACCTGCTTCACGGGCTCGCCGATTTGGCCCTACTGGTACTCTTTCCCGCCTACGCCGGAAGAGATGGTGGAAGAGGGGTTCAAGAAGATCGTCGAGCTGTGGACACCCATTTTCGATGAATTCGACCGCTGCGGCGTGCGCTTTGCCCTGGAGGTCCATCCCACGGAGATCGCCTTTGATTTTTACACCACCCAGAAGCTTTTGCAGCACTTCAACCGCAGGGAAACCCTGGGCATCAACTTTGACCCCAGCCACCTCCTCTGGCAGGGCCTGGAACCCCATCTGTTCATCAGGGAATTTGCCGATCGCATCTACCATGTGCATATGAAGGACGTGGCGGTAACCCTGGACGGCAGGGCGGGCATCCTCGGCTCCCACCTCAACTTCGGCGATGTGCATCGGGGCTGGAACTTCCGCTCCCTGGGCCACGGCGATGTGAACTTCGAGGAGATCATCCGGGAGCTGAACGCCATCGGCTATCAGGGACCGCTGTCGGTGGAGTGGGAAGACAGCGGGATGGACAGGGAGTTTGGCGCCCGGGAGTCCTTGGAGTTTGTGCGGGGGCTGGACTTCCCTCCCTCCGCCATCGCCTTCGACGATCCCATGAAAAAGTAAGCTCTAGCATGCTGAGCACGGGCTGCTGGTTTTCGGACCAGCGGCCCTTCTTTCTTCATCCAGGCTGGCTTTTTTTAAGAAGCCTCCAGGAACAGCTCCCCAAGGAGCGAATTCCTAAAGACAAAAAAATCACCAAGCAGCGGCGGGAGTTGAAAGCAGTGAAACAGAGCAGAAAGCCAGCGAGAAAGAGAAACGTTGCAAAAATTACCTGCTGTGCCGTGCTGGCCCAGTACGGCGGCGAGATTCCCCCTGAGGATGGGGAGGCTCACGGACGGAAGTACAGTTACATAAGTGAGGAGGAGCTGTATGCTTAAGGTGGAAACGACGCCCAATAACGCGGGGGTCACCATATCCGGAGATTTCTTCGATTTCGACCAGCTTTATGAGGCACTTCACGAAATTGTGGGGGACGAAGATGAGTATCCTGCCCACGGCGGGGCGCGCCTGCGCATCCTGGGGATCTGCTACGATCTGCGCCACGCCAAGATGGGCCATCGAGACTTCACCTTTGTGTTCAATGGGCTCACTGACGAAGTGCGGCAGTGGCATGGGATTGTTGCGCCCGATCGGAATGTCTATCTATCCATCCAGGTTCTGTGGCCCGAGCTTCTGTTCTGCACCATGGCCCTCAACGATTTCGCCGAGCTGCGGGCCAGGAAGCTCGCGGGTAGCCGGCACGGTGCGTTTGAAGACAGGAACGTTATCTGGGACAGCACCCTGGCTCAGATCAGGCTGCTGCAGGCTGAGGTCTGGCAGTGCATCCAGAAGACAGTGCCCTCAACCGTTCTAGGCAGAATCAAGAATCTCATGTTCTCAGGTCAGTTCTCCGCTGTGGGCTACGCCACCCAATACCTGGATCTTTTGAACATCCGCTTCCTGAAACTGGACAGGGAACGGAGGGCGCAAAAGATCTCCATCGTGGTCAAACGCCTGGTGGAAAAGGACGATGAGTATTGGGATTACTGGCATGCGGTGCGGCGCGCGGCCAAAGCCCACGGTTGTAGTCCGGAAGACCTCGGGATTGGCCTTGACTATCCCGAAGAGATCGACTGGTAAAGAAGCAAAACAGGGATTTCCCCAGGCAGTACGAACCAGTACAGGCATAAAGAAAGAGGGCTGGCTGCGGATCCAGCCCTCTTGTTATCCTCTGCGCCTTAAGCAAAACTCACCAGCCGGTCGAAGGAAGGCTTCAGTGCAGGGTAGAGGTCTTTATACACCTGGTACAATTCAGCGTAGACCTTGTGCCACTCCTCATCCGGCTCCACCTGGCGCACCACCTTGATGATGGAATCGGAGGCCTCCCGCACATCGCCGTAGATACCGGTGCCAACCCCGGCCAGGATGGCGGCGCCTAAAGCGGGACCTTCATCGATGTTGATCTCATCCAAAGCGAGGCCGGTGGCGCTGGCAATGATCTTCTTCCACAGCGGCGACCGGGCTCCACCGCCCAGGGCCCTAAGAGAGGTGCCGTTCCAGCCGGCGGAACGCAGCAGCTCCACGGAATCGCAGAAGGCAAAGGCCACGCCTTCCATGACGGCGCGGATCATCTCGCCCTGGTCATGGGTGGCGCTCAGCCCCACGAAGCTGCCCCTGGCGTTGCCATCGCCGTGGGGAGTGCGTTCTCCCGTCAGGTAAGGCAAGAAGACCAGGCCCCGGCTGCCCGGGGGCACCGCTTCCGCCGCCTTGGTGAGCACATCATACTCCACTTCTTCCAGACCTAAGCGGCGCCGCAGCCAGCTCAAGGAGAGCCCCGCGGAGAGGGTGACACCCATCATGTAGAACTCTCCCGGCACGCAGCTGTTGAACATGTGCACCGTACCCTCGGTGACCAGCTTGGGTTCAGCCAAGTGGGCCAGGATCACGCCGCTGGTACCGATGCTCACCATGCCCCGCCCGGGCAGGACCACGCCGGAACCCACGGCTCCGCAGGCATTGTCCGCTCCGCCGCCCACCACGGGGGTACCGGGTTTGAGGCCGGTGGCCTCCGCCGCTTCCCCGCTGATGGTACCGCCGACTTCGGCAGAACCGATGATGGGCGGTAGGATTTCCGGGTCAATGCCCAGCGGTTCCAACACCGGCTTGGACCAGACCCGCTGGCGCACATTCATCATGAGCATGCCCGCGGCATCGGATACCTCCATGGCCAGCTGACCCGTGAGGCGGAAGCGCACATAGTCCTTGGGCAGGACCAGCCAGCGCAGCTTGACGTAATTCTCGGGCTCGTTTTCCTTCAGCCAGACCACCTTGGGCAGGGTGAACCCCTCCAGAACGGGGTTGCACACCTCCTCCCGCAGCACTTCGGCATCCACCGTGGCCTCAATCCGGCGGCACTGGGCCGTGGTGCGCACGTCATTCCACAAAATGGCCGGCCGGATTACCTGGTAGTTGTCATCCAGGAAAACCGAGCTGTGCATCTGGCCGGATAGGCCTAAACCGGCCACATCCTCCGGCGCTACCTGGAATTTCCCCAAAACCCCCCGCACGGCTTCCGCGGAGGCCTGCCACATATCTTCCGGATTCTGCTCCGACCAGCCGGGATGGGGCGAGTAGAGGGGATACTCCACGGTGTGGCTCCCCACCACCTGACCCTCGCCGGTGAGCAGGAGGGCCTTCACAGCCGAAGTGCCCACATCGAGCCCTATGAGATACTTCATATCAGCAACCCGCCTTTCACTCCTGCCGTTTTCCCTCCGTGTCCAACTACTCGAACATATACCTGTTGAGAATGGTCTCCAGGAGTTCTTGGCGTCCGGAGGTGAGCTTGATCTCCTGATTCGCCATGGCGTATTCGCTCAGCTCCTTGAAGCCAACTTCGCCCTTGACGATCTTCTCACCGATACCGCTGGTGTAGCTCTTGTAACGCTCGGCGATGAAGTCCTCCAGCTCCCTGGACTCCAGCAGGCGGTGGGCGATGAGCAGACCGTGGGCAAAGGCATCCATACCGGCGATATGCCCGTAGAACAGATCGATGGGCTCGAAGGAACCTCTGCGCACCTTGGCGTCGAAGTTCAGTCCGCCGGGGGCCAAGCCGCCGTTGAGGAGGATCTCGTACATGGCCAGGGTTGTGATGTAGATGTTGGTGGGCATCTGGTCAGTATCCCAGCCCAGCAAGTCGTCGCCCTGGTTGGCGTCTACGCTGCCCAGCAGGCCGTTGATTCTGGCCATGCGCAGTTCGTGCTGGAAGGTATGCCCAGCCAGCGTCGCGTGGTTGGCCTCAATGTTGATCTTGAAGTACGGATCCAAGCCGTAGGTCTTCAGGAAACCGATCACAGTCCCGACATCGAAATCGTACTGGTGCTTGGTGGGCTCTTTCGGCTTGGGCTCAATCAGGAACTGGCCGGTAAAGCCGATTTCCTTGGCATAGTCCACCGCCATGTGCAGGAAGCGGGCCAGGTTATCCAGCTCCAGTTTCAGATCGGTGTTGAGCAGAGTCTCATAGCCTTCCCGGCCGCCCCAGAAGACGTAGTTCTCCCCGCCAAGCTCCTTGGTGATCTCCATGGTCTTCTTCACCCGGGCTGCGGCGTAGGCGAACACGTCGGCGTTGGGCGAGGTAGCTGCTCCGTGCATGAAGCGGGGATGGCTGAACAGATTGGTGGTACCCCAGAGCAGCTTGATGCCGGTTGCCTTCATCAAGTCCTTGAGCAGAGCAGTGATCTCGTCCAGGTTCTTAAAGGTCTCCTGGAGGGTCTCCCCTTCAGGGGCGATGTCCACGTCGTGGAAGCAGAAAAAGGGAATCTGCATCTTGGACATGAACTCAAAGGCCGCCTCGGCCTTGGCCTTGGCTTCGTCCATGGGATTGGTGAAGCGATCCCAGGGGCGCACGGCGGTACCGGCGCCGAACATATCTACGCCCCGGCCGCAGAGGGTATGCCAATAGGCCATGGAAAAGCGCAGGTGCTCCTCCATGGTTTTATCCCCTACCACCCGCTGCGGATCGTAGTAGCGAAAGGCTAAGGGGTTTTTGCTGTCCTTACCTTCGTACACTACCTTGCTTACTTCTGGAAAGAATTTACTCATCTTCCTCTTCCTCCTTTTCTTGGGATCCAAGGACTAATTCGTCACATACGCCGTGGATTCCCGCAAGATTAGCTCTGGTTCTAAACTGGTATGGGTTACCTCGAAGGACTCTTCGTCAATCTGGCGCAGGACGACTTGCGCGCCCAGCTGCCCCATCAAGTCCACTGGCTGCCTGATTGTGGTTAACTTGGGCATCACCACCTGACACAGTTCAGTATCGTCGAAGCCGATGATGGAGACATCCTTGGGAACCTCCAGCCCGGCTTCCCTCAGTGCCTGCATGGCACCAATGGCCATATGGTCATTGGCACAAAAAATGGCTGTGGGCGGATGGTCCAGCTCAAGGAACTGCCTTACCGCCCGCCAACCCGATTCCCTCTGCCAATCGCCATAGTAAAGCAGGCTGGGGCTCCATTCCAGCCCAGCCC
>NZ_JBHGXH010000326.1:0-15611 GCF_041936445.1 Candidatus Darwinibacter acetoxidans
AAGGCGAAAGCTGTGGGTGCAGGGTGGTGGTGAGTTTGGCGGTCTTAGGAATCGATCCCGGAAGGGATAAACTGGGTTTGGCCGTGGTTGAGGCTTCGAAAGTTTTGGTTAGGCGGGTTGCTCCCCGGGCAGAGTACCTGCATCTGGTTCAGGACTGGGTGCAGCGGTTTGCGGTGGAGCATATAGTGATCGGTGACGGAACAGGTTCGGGGCAGGTGGCTAAGGAGATCAGGGCCGCCTTACCGCAGCTGCCCCTGGCCACAGTAGATGAACGCTTTACCTCCGAGGAGGCCCGCAGGCTCTACTGGGTTGAGAACCCGCCCCGGGGCTGGCGGAGGCTTTTGCCCGTGAGCATGCAGATGCCTCCGGAGCCCTATGATGACTATGTGGCCGTGATTTTGGCCCAGCGCTTTCTGCGGGGAGATGGTAAGGGGAGCTAGCACTGTCATCTCTTGGAAAGTTCTGTTCCAGGAAGGTTTTTACTTGCCTTTGGAGAAATATTGTGTGATATTGAAAACGTTGGAAGGGGGAGAGTTATGCGCTGCAGGTCAGCACTTGTGGGTTTCATCGTGCTTCTTGTCCTCGGCTTCAGCGCGGGCGCTTGGGCCGGCTCTCCCTTCGCGGACATCGCCTCGGGGGGAGGCTGGGCCAGCGATGCCATTCGGGAGCTGGGCCTCAGCCGGGATATCCCCGGATTCACCGTCCCCGAGCAACCCAACCGCAGTCAGGAGGCTTTGCTGGTGGCCCGCCTGCTGCAGCATATCAGCGGTGAAGATCGCCTCGACTCCCGCCGCTTTGGCGTGAGCCGCAGCGTGTATCTGGACGATATGATCTTCACCTACAACCAGCGGGTTGAGCCGGAAAAGGCGTTTACCGCCAGTGAAGTGGAAACCCTCTACCGGTTGGTTTTGGAATTCCGGGAGGAGCTGGAGGTCCTCGGCTTTGCCGTCCAGGACTTTGACCTACTGTACGCCCAGAACTGGGCTGAAGAACGGGGCTTTGCGCTGACGAGCCGCCCCCTGCTCTATTCAGAGCAGGCGCTGGCCGCGGCGCGTAAGGCTGAAACAGCCCGTCTGGTCCCTGCCTCAGAGCTCGAATCGGTGCTGGACACAGTGGGCCCGCAGGAGCCCCGCAGCCTGTGGACGGGGCAGTTCTCTTCCGCATTCCGCCTGCTGCCTCCGGCCTTCAGCTTGGTGGCCCAGGAACCCGAAGCCGAGCAGGCAACACCTTTGCAGATCGGCAACCTGGAGGTGGTGGGTGCCCTGCGGGCCACCCCACCCGGGGAAGGCAGCGGTTCGGAAGGTGGAGCCGGATACAACCTTTCGGTGAAGGTGGGGGACGTATCCCTACAGACCGCGGTAGATCTGGCTGTTGACCCGCAGCTGGTACCCAAAGCCGCCAGCACTTCGGTGGATTTGAGCTGGGATTGGGCCAACATGTTCACCCTAAGCGCCGGCTACAAGCTCCGGGAGACGCTGCAAAACGATGCGTCCGCTGAGGATGGTGCACCCCTGGTCACGTCCCTGGGTGTAACTGTGCCCATGAGCAGGGGCCAGGTGCGCTTGGGTATGACCCAGGAGTGGAACTTATCTGAGCTGGGAGGACTCGGCCCCGGCGCCAGTGAATCCTTTACAAGAAACGTCGCTGAGCTTGGCCTCAGCTATGAGCTGTTCAACGATAGTTCCCTGCACCTCAATTATCGGCTCATTGATTTCAGCAGTGTGGAGCGGGACTTGGGAGCCGAAGCTGAAGCCGCGTTTTCCATTAAGTTTTAAGGGCTATGGAGGGATGGATTTGAAGAAAAGCATCGCTTTGACGTTGTGTCTTTTGCTTATGTCAGCGCTGATCCCTTCTACAATTTGGGCCAATGTGACTCCCCTGCGCTCATTAGAGACTGTGGAAGAACTGCTGTATGGACAAGCCCAAACGGGGTCTTTGCTGGACCGCATTGAGAAGGTGGAATTGGACATCTACGGCAAGACCCAGGAAGGCGCGGTGCTCATGCGTATTGACCGGGTGCTCACCTTCCTACAGGATGCCGATGGTGATGGCGGACTGTGGCTGCAGCTGAACCTGGCGGAATGGGGGTTTTCCGCAACTCTGTCCGGGGAAAAACCCATGATTGAGAGGCTGCAGGGTCTGGAGCTGGTGCTCTACGGCGCGGAGCAGTCGGGTAACATTTCCCAGCGGGCGGAGAAGCTGATGATGGACATCTGGGGCACCACCAAGCTGGATGTGAAGCGGGTCAACCTGCCCGCGCAGACCCTGGTGAAGGTGGCGCTCAGCAAGACTTTGGACTCGGCCACAGCCGAGGTGGGCGATGAGGTTATCTACCGGGTCACCGAGGACGTCATGGTGGACGGACGGGTGGTTATCCCGGCGGGGACCACGAGCGTGGCCAGGGTCAGCGAAGTGACCGCCGCCGGGCGGCTGGGCAAGGACGGACGCATTCTTATCGACTTCGGCTCGGTGCTCGCCCTGGACGGCACACCCATCCGCCTTAAGGTGGATGAGCGGGCCACGGAGAAGAACCGGTCTTTGGAACTGGCCGCCGGGGCCAGCATGGCTGGAATTATCCTGCTAGGCCCAGTCGGTCTTGTGGGCGGGTATTTTGTGAGAGGTAAAGACGTACAGATCGAAGCCAACACCCAGTTTTATGTGGAGACAGAGCGGGCGGTGCCCGTCTTAGGCTTCTACTTTAGACCGGCCCTCGGCCAATAACTGTCGTTAGCTGTTATGGCCTCGGAGAACCGCGATCCGCAGGGCCCTCGGTTCTCCTCCTTTTGTCTGGGCCCCACAATTATCACATGTGCATCTGAGGTGGCGGTGAGATGAAGAAGCTGTCTTTGGTTTTGGCCGTAATGCTGTTGGCGTCGGCCGTTTGGTCCCTGGCCGCTGGAGCCGCAGAGTATACCCTCGGTGTGGGTGATGTCCTGCGCATCACCGTTTGGGGCCATGCCGATCTAGCCACAGAGGTCGCCATCCGGCCCGACGGCTACCTGACATTCCCCTTGGTGGGAGACCTCTGGGCGGTGGACAAGACGCCGCGGCAGATCAGCAGTGAGCTGCAGAATATGCTCGCGGAGTTCATCGTCAACCCGCAGGTTACGGTCATTGTCAGCCAGTTCCGCACGCTGCACGTTCAGGTGCTGGGCGAAGTCAAAGAGTCAGGCTACTACCAGCTCAAGGCAGGTGCACGCCTGGCAGATGTCCTGGCACTGGCCGGCGGCCCCACCGCCACTGCCGATCTCAGCAGTGTAACCGTGACCCGGTATGTGCTGGATGAAGGGGGCCAGGAGCACAGCCGTGTTCTGCAGGTGGATGTGAACCAGTTCCTGCAGGGGGGCGATCTGGCCGCCAACCCGCTCCTGGAAAGCGGGGATATGATCTACGTGCCGCCAGCTGGCCGCGCCGCCATTTTTGGCGAGGTGCGCCAGCCCGCGAGCTACTCCCTGGGGCAGGGCTTGGATATCCTGGAGCTGCTGGCCGCTGCCGGCGGTGCCCTGGATACGGCTGACCTGGAACGGGTGGTGGTGACCAGCCAGGGAGAGGAAGGACCTCTGGAGAGGATCGTCAACGTCCAGGAGCTCCTTTCTGGCCGGGGTAGGCCCACTGCCCTCAGGCCCAACGATGTGGTGTTTGTGCCCAAGAAACAGCAGGTTATGGTTTTGGGCGCGGTGCAAAACCCGGGGGTCTACCCTTTACATAGCGAGGCTACGCTTTTGGAGATTATCGCCCGGGCTGGAGGGGTGCTGCCCACAGGGGATCCTTCCGCGATCGCCATCACCCGGAGGGGTGCGGGGCAGGAGCTGATCGTGGCGGATCTGCAGCCGGCCCTCAGCGGCAGGACAGGTGGGGATAACCCCACGGTGGATCCCGACGATGTGATCTTCGTGCCGGAAGGCTACCAAAACGCCTTGGTCCTGGGGGCAGTGCGCAGCCCAGGCTCCTTCGCTGTACGGGAGCAGTGGAGGATTCTCGATCTTCTGGCGGAGGCCGGCGGAACCACGGAACGGGCCGGGGATGAGCTGACGCTGCTCCGGTCCGGCGTAACCAGGACCATCGACCTGGGCGCCCTGGAGCGCCTGGGGCTGCAGAACGAGCGGGTGCTGCCCGGTGATGTGCTCTACGTTGCAGAGGGCAGCAGGCAGGTCTTGGTCTTGGGTGAAGTGGCCCGGCCGGGGGCCTATGAGTTCCGGCGGGGCGATCGCCTCCTAGACGCCCTGGCCCTGGCGGGGGGCCTCACCCCGGAGGCCTGGGAAGAGCAGGTATCTTTAACCAGGCAGACTGCCCAAGGTACACAGGTGTTCACCGTTGATTTCAGCGAGCTGATGACAAACCGCTTCCTAGCAGATAATCTGCCCCTGGAGAGCGGCGATGTGATCATCGTTCCCCGGGCCGCCAGGGGAGTCATCGTCATGGGTGAAGTACAGAATCCCGGCTACTACCAGTTTAAGGCGGGCGACAGCGTTTTGGATGCCGTCATGCTGGCGGGCGGCCTTCTAGAGAGCGCAGATGCCCAGCGGGTTTCCCTCACCAGGCAGACTGCCCAAGGTGCCCAGGTGTTCACCGTTGATTTCGCCCAGTTGATGGAAAACCGCGTCCTGACCGACAACTTGTCGCTGGAGAGCGGCGATGTGATCATCGTCCCCCGGGCCACCAGGGGAGTGGTGGTCATGGGTGAAGTACAGCGCCCTGGCTACTACCAGTTCAAGGCGGGCGACAGCGTCTTGGATGCCATCATGCTGGCGGGGGGACTCTTGGAGAGCGCAGACGCCCAGTGGATCTCCCTGACCAGGCAGACCGCGGAAGGGGCATACGTTGAGTACATCGACTTTCTGGAGCTGCAGGAGGAGCGCTTCGCCGCAGAGCAGCGCATCCTGGAGGATGGCGATGTGATCGTGGTGCCCCGCAGCAGCAGGAACGCCCTGGTGCTGGGGGAAGTCCGCAATCCTGGGTACTATGCCTTCGGGCCCGGCGAGACCTACCTGGATCTGATCGGCCGTGCCGGCGGGTTCACCGCCGAAGCGGACCCGGCGAAGGTGGTTGTGGCCCTGGAGGGCCCGGAAGGCGCAGTTACTGAAGTAGTCAACCTGGATGTGCTCAGTGGAGCCGACTACAAGCGGCAGCTGAGGGGCGGCGAGGTCATCTCGGTGCCCAAGGCCAACAACAAGGTGCTGGTTTTCGGTGATGTGGTGCGGGCGGGAGCCTATACCCTACCGTCCCAGGGACGTCTGCTGGACGTTTTGGCCGAAGCGGGAGGCCTGAAGTCGAACATAGGCACGGAACAGGTGGTGGTCACCAGACAGGCCCCCCACGGGGAACAGGTCTGGCAGGTGACCTACGGGCAGCTCATGGGGGCGCAGAACCAGTACAATCTGGAGCTGAGCGGTGGGGATGTGATCTATGTTCCCGCAGCGCGCCGGCAGATCTTGGTGCTGGGCATGGTGAAGAACCCCGGTGCTTACGATCTTCCCGCAGGTGCCAGACTGCTGGATGCCATCGCCCTGGCGGGCGGGCCTTTGGATCGGGCGGCCCTGGAGAATGTGGGGATCTACCGGGACGGCGTTTTGGACGAGTCGGAGCAGGTGCCCATGGGGCAGGATAAGGTGCTCTTTACCGGTGATGCCCAGGAGAATCCACTGCTTAGGCCCGGTGATATCATCTACATTCCGGAAACCAAGAAACCCGATTGGACCAAGATCTTCGGCTTTGTGGGTGCTATCAGTTCCTTCAAGAGCGCGCTGTTCAACATCTTTGACTGGTAGGTGGTGAGTGCCGTGGAAATGGAAGAAATGGATCTGCGGGAATACTGGCAGATCATCGTCAAAAGGAAGAGGCTGATCTTGGCGGTTTTCCTCCTGACCGTCCTGGCGGTTGCCATCTACAGTTTCCTGGCTACGCCCATTTACGAGGCGTTCACCACTCTTATCGTGCGGGAAGCTGGTATGGGTGTTGAAACCATTTTCTTTGACGGCGCCAGCGCCTTGGGCAAGAATGTTGCCCAGAACTACATCCAGATCATGAAGAGCAGAACCATCCTGGAAAGGGTGGCCTCTGACTTGGGACGGGAGGATCTGACCCAGAGCGCCCTGGAGAAGGCCATCACCATCCAGTCAGTGCAGGGCAGCGACGTTTTGAAGATTTCCATGCAGTCGCCGGAGCCGGCACTGGCTCAGGCAGTGGTGAACAAGTTGGTGGACGTGTTCCTTGACTGGAATCTGAACTACCGGCAGAACGACAGGCGGGCGGCTCGGGAGTTCATCGAAGGGCAGCTGCAGAAGGTGGAGCTGGACCTGCGCCTCGCGGAGGAAAGGCTGCAGGCCTTCAAGGAAGAACAGGGGATTGTGGCCCCCACCCAGGAAATGGCCGCGGTGGTCACGCAGCTTGCCTCTCTGCAGTCCAGCCTCACGGAACTGAACGTCGCCAAACTGGAAACGGCGGAGCGCATCCGCCAGGTGCGGGCTAGTCTCGAAGAACAGGATGAAACCCTCATTTCCAGCACCACCATTGCCGACAACCGCCTGGTTACCGAGTACCGCAGTCGGCTGGCGGATCTGGAAGTGCGGCTGGCCAGTGCCAGGGAGAAATACACCGACCGGCATCCGGAGATTTTGGCCCTCCAGGCGGAAATAGACAATGTCCGGCGTAAGCTTACGGAAGAGGTGGAGCGGGTGGTGGGTACCGAGACCCGAACCTTAAACACCCTCTACCGGGAGCTGTACGGAACGCTGATCAATTTGGAAGTGGAAGCCAACGCCCTGGAAGCCCGGGAAGCGGCGCTCTTGGCCATTATCGCCGAGCGGGAAAGGGAATTGAGCCACCTGCCCGCGCAGGAGCTGGAGCTGGCCAGGCTGATGCGGGAGGCACAGGTCTTAGAAGAACTCTACATCCTGCTGCGTACCCGGCTGGAGGAAGCCCGCATCTCGGAAGCCATGGAGACTGCTGATGTGCAGATCATAGACCGCGCAGTGCTTCCCCGGGTTCCCGTCAAACCCAGGATCAAGCTGAATATCGCCATCGGCGCGGTGTTAGGAGTGTTTCTGGGCGTGGGTTTGGCGTTTCTGCTGGAGTTTCTGGATAACACGGTTAAGACCAAAGAGGACGTCGAGCGGGCTCTGGGGCTGCCTGTCCTGGGACAGATACCCGATTTGGAGCTCGCAGATGTGGCATCGTCCGGGAGATCTGCACGTAGGAGGGGACGTGGATTAAGTGGCTAGACGGGGAAAGAGACGGCTCAAGGAACGACCATTAGTTGTCGAAGGGAATCCCAAAGCTGTGGCCAGTGAAGCTTTTCGAATCCTCAGGACCAACCTGCAGTTTACCAGTCCGGATCGGGAACTCAAGACTATGTTGGTGACGAGCGCCGGACCTGGAGAAGGGAAAAGCACGGTGGCGGCCAACCTGGCGGCGGCGTGGGCCCAATCGGGTGCGCGGGTTTTGCTCGTCAGCTGCGACCTGCGGCGGCCCATCATACACAGGATCTTCGGCATTTCTAACACTCCCGGCTTAACGGGCTACCTTGCGGGCCGAGCATCCATAGAGGAAGTCATCCAACCCACTTCGGTGCCAGGGCTTGATCTCATTGCTTCCGGGCCCGTTCCGCCCAATCCCGCAGAATTGCTGCAGTCCAAGGCCATGGGCCAGTTTCTGCGGGCAGTGCGGGAAGACTACGATGTGGTAATCTGCGATGGTGCTCCAGTTATGGCCGTGACCGATGCCGCGGTGGTCGCCAGCCAGACAGATGGTACCATTTTGGTGGTGGAGGCCGGTCAAACGCCCAGGGAAGCGGCGATCCATGCTAAGGAGCTCCTGGAACAGGCTAAGGCCAATATCCTCGGTGTGGTTCTGAACAAGATTAACGTCAGGGACCAGAAGAACAGGTATTATTATTACTACTACCGTTATTCAGAGGCGGAATAAAGCCATGATCGATCTGCATGTGCATATTCTCCCTGGGGTGGACGATGGTCCACCCACTTTGGAAGAGGCTTTAGCCATGGGGCGTGTGGGGGAAGAGCGGGGCCTTAAGGTCGCTGCTGCCACTCCCCATTTTTTTGGACAGCTCTCCTGGGCGGCGGTGCAGCAGAAGGTGGCGGAACTGCGGGAGGAGTTCGCCCGGGCGCAGGTTAGCTTGGAGCTTGTGGCCGGGGCGGAGCTGATGCTGGATCTATCCCTCTTGGACTTGGCTCCGGAAGAGATCCCCACTTACGGCGGGCAGGGCCGCTTCTGCCTCATCGAGTTTCCCTTTCAGGAGCTGCCGGTGTACACAGACGATGTGCTCTTTGATCTACAGACCAAGGGGATTACCCCCATCATCGCCCATCCTGAGCGCTACCGCGGTGTCCTGCAGGATCCCAACACCGCCCTGGGCTGGCTGGAGCGGGGCTGCCTGCTGCAGGTGAATACTGGGAGCATTCTGGGGCGTTTCGGTTCTACCGTGCAGGAAGCCGCGGAGATTCTGCTCACGCACGACATGGCTCAGTTTGTGGCCAGTGATGCCCACAGCGTTCAGCGCCGCACCCTGGATCTTCCCCAGGCCCACGGGGTCTTGGTGGAGCTGCTGGGGGCGGAGCGGGCGGAGGAGCTTGTGGCGGCCAATCCCCGGGCGGTGCTCGCCGGCGATTTCGCCCCCAGGCGTCCGCCGCAGCAATACCGCAGGAAGCGGCGTTTCTTCTCCTTTCGGCGGTTTTCCTAGCATAGGATCGTCCCACCTTCCGTATATTAGCACAGGGAGGTGTTGCCCGTGGTCTTCTGCAGGCATATGGATACCAAGCAGGACCGGGAGGGGAAACTGGAGTTTTTCTGCCGACGTTTTGAGCGGCGGATCGATCTGGAACTGCTGGATAGGTGCCAGCACTGTCCGGAATATGTGAGCAGCTAGGAGCATCCTAGCGGAAGGGGAATTGCTTTGCTGGATTGGGCTGTTGTGGGGATTTACATCCTGGCCGTGTTCTTGTTCAACCGTCATGACGTTTCAGGCGCAGGCTATACAGCGCAGCTGCTGGCCAGGTGGTTTCCGCAGCTCAGTGCCGCGGAGCTCAGACAGTATGTCTGGTTTCTGCGGAAAGTGGGGCATGTACTGGCCTACGGCGTTTTAACCTATCTAGTTCACCGTGCCGCCCTGAAAACCAAGGGGCTGCGGGGGCGCGCGCTGCTCTCTGCCGTGCTCCTTGCGCTGCTGGTGGCGGGGGCGGATGAGAGCTATCAAAGGCGCCTGCAGCACCGCAGCGGGGCTTGGGGCGATGTGGCCGTGGATGCCCTGGGCATAGCCGCCGCAGGTTCTCTTTTGTGGCTGCGGGCGCGGGTACGAAGCAAACACAAGGAGGTCGTGGAAGAGAATGCTGAAAACGAATGCATCTAAGCTTGTCATGCTGTCGGTTCAGGGACAGATTACACCGCCCCTCCGGCGCACCGCGTACGGGGTGGACAGGGAGGGCGTGCCCTTTGTCCTGCCGGGTACGGGGGGCATTACCTACAACGTAAAGGTTGGCGACCCGGCCTTTGGCTGGGTGGGGGACCATGTGGAGCCCGGCGTGTCCACCGCGGCCAGCATCGAGGAGCGGAGCGGGTCTCGGAACCAGGCCTACAACACCTTGGCCTGTGTGGGCAACGAGGCCGTGGTCATCTCCGGCGACGCCAAGGGAGCCAGGGGCGTGGTCACCGGCAAGCACGGCGGAATTGAGCATGTGCTCATCGATTTTGCCCAGGAAGACCTGGAGAAGATGGCCATCGAAGACAAGGTGCTCATCAAGGCCTATGGGCTGGGGCTGCAGCTTGTGGACTACCCCGGCATTTCCGTGCGCAATCTGGACCCCCATGTCCTGTTGAAGCTGGATCTTACCGAGGAAGATGGCCGGCTGATCGTGCCTGTGGCGGCGGTCATCCCGGCACGGCTCATGGGTTCAGGCATCGGTGCATCTTCCACCGCTTCGGGGGACTACGATATCACCACCACTGATCAGGAGGAAATCAAGGCCCTGGGCATCAATGAGCTCCGCCTGGGGGACCTGGTGGCCCTGGAGGATACGGACAACCGCTTCGGGCGCAGCTATCGTAAGGGGGCCCTTTCCGTGGGTGTGGTGGTTCACTCCGACTGCCTGGCGGCTGGGCACGGGCCCGGGGTCACCACCCTCTTCACCAGCATTGACGGCAGTCTAGGTTTCCGCCTTGATCCCGAGGCTAACATCGGCCGCATTTTAGGCATCGGCATCTACCGTTAGGGAAACCCATCACAAACGCAAAAAGGCCCCATCCGGGGCCTTTAAAGATCGGTTAGACAGTTTTGCGCAGCAGAGCATTCCGCTCCTGGGGCGTTACTTCAACGGGCTTGGGCGTTTCCTGGTCGGTGATGTGGATCCCTGCTGCCTCCCGCAGCAGCGCATTCTCCCTCCGCAGCCGGTCAATTTCTTCCAACAGCTGCTGTAATTCCTTCCGGGAAATGTTCATGGGAGCAGCTCCTCATCTTTTGGTTTATATTTTTTTCGTCAGCGAATGCGGTTTTCCTGCCGAGGCCGGCAAACTCAGAGCATTTTGTCCTGGCCCAGCTCCAAGAGCTCCGTCTTGGCCAAGGCTTCCGCGATCAGCCCTTCCACGTCCAGTTCCGCTTCGGCCCTTTCCACCTGGGTGATGGTGGGCCTGGTGGCCGGGTTTTTAGGTACAAAGACGGTGCAGCAGTCCTCATAGGGCAGGATGGAAGTCTCATAGGTACCGATCTTAACGGACAGTTCCACGATTTCCTGTTTATCCAGGCCGATGAGGGGCCGGAAGATGGGCATGGAGGTCACCGCGTTGATGGTGTGGATGCTCTCCATGGTCTGGCTGGCTACCTGGCCCAAGCTGTCCCCGGTGATCAGGGCCAAAGCCCCTTCCCGGCGGGCCAGCCGCTCGGCGATGCGCAGCATGAAGCGGCGCATGAGGGTGACGCTCAAAGAGGGGTAAGAGCCCTTGTGCAGGGCCTTCTGGATTTCGGTGAAATAGGCGATCCACAGCCGGAAGCGGCCCCCGGCGTTATAGGGTGCCAAGAGCCTGGCCAGCTGGATGACCTTTTCCTTGGACTGCTGGGAGGTGAAGGGATAGGAGTGGAAGTGCACCCCTTCCACATCCACCCCCCGCTTCATGGACAGAAAGCCCGCCACGGGGCTGTCAATACCTCCCGACAGCAGGAGCAGTCCCTTGCCGGAGGAACCGGCGGGCAGTCCGCCCAGGCAGGGAATGACCTGGGAGTAGATGAAGGCGCCTTCACTGCGCACTTCCACATGGACTGTGAAATCCGGGCTGTGCACGTCCACCTTAAGGTGGGGAAAGCTGCGCAGGAGATACCCCCCCAGCGTCCTGGAAAGCTCCGGAGAATTCAGGGGGAACTGTTTATGGGTCCGCCGGGTTTCCACTTTGAAGGTCCGGCCGGGCGTATCCTGGGCAACCAGCCTGGCCCCTTCCTTGATCTCCTCCAGATCGAGGCGGCAGCGCAGCACGGGGGAGAGGGAGACAATCCCGAACACCCGCTGCAGCTTGGCGGCGAGTTCTTCCCAGTTGCCTTTGGTTTCTAAGTAAATGCGCCCGAAGGTCCTTTTGATCTCGCCGTGGGGCACTTCCCGGATGGCCCGGCGCATATTGGCGAGCAGGCGATCTTCAAAAGCTCTACGGTTGCGGCCCTTCAGGCCCAGTTCACCGTAGCGCACTAAGAGCAGAGGGTACATAGTCATCTCCTCAAACATAGATGTTGCGGATTTCTTCCACCGTCTCTTTTAGACTATAAACCACGTACTCGATTTGGGCAAGGGTGATCTGGGGAGCCAAGCTGAGCCTGATGGTGGAAAGGATCTGCTCATGTTCCAGCCCCACCGCCTGGAGCACATGGGAGACGCCCCGCTTTTTGGAGGAGCAGGCCGCGCCCATGGAGACGAAAATACGCTTTTGCTCCAGGAAGTGCACCAGCACCTCTCCCCGCACCCCCGGGAAGCTGGCGCTGATGATGTGGGGTGCGCCGTCTTCCGGGCTGTTGACCTGGGCCGCGGGGATGGTCTTGATGCCCTCGATGAGGGCATGGCGCAGCTCCCGGATTTTTCTCAGGTTTTCTTCTAGGTTGTCCGTGACCAGTTGGGCGGCTTTGGCCAGGCCCACGATGGCGGGCACGTTTTCCGTGCCGGAGCGCAGGCCGCCCTCCTGTTCGCCGCCGAAGATGATCGGACGGAGCTGGGCCTGCTTGTGGGCGTAGAGCAGACCGATGCCCTTGGGACCGAAGATTTTGTGGCCGCTGAAGGTGCAGAGGTGGGCTTTGAGCTCGGGAACCTTCAGGGGCATGTGGCCCAGGGCCTGGACGGCATCCACATGAAAGATGATCCTATGCTGACGCCCTTGGTTTTCCCTTTGGATGATCTCGCCGATCTGGCGCACCGGGGCAATGGTGCCCAGTTCGTTGTTGACCAGCATGATGCTGACGATCTTGGTGTTGGGCTGCAGGTAGCGGGGGAACTCTTCCGGATCGATGCGGCCAAAGCGGTCCACCGGCAGGTATGTTACCTCCCAGCCCAGTTTTTCCAGGTGCTTCACCACGTTGAGCACAGAGGGGTGTTCAATGGGCGTGGTGATGATGTGCCCGGGGTTGCGCAGGAAGTAGGGGGCGTTGGCCACACCCTGCAGGGCTAGATTGTTGGCCTCGGTGCCGCTGCCGGTGAAATAGAGCTCGTTGGGGTTGACCTGCAAAATGGAGGCCAGCTGGGCCCGGCAGGCATTCATGATCTTCTGGGCGGCCACCCCCCGCAGATGGGGAGAGGAGGGGTTGCCGTACTGCACAGACCAATAGGGTTCCATGGCCTGCACCACTTCCTCGGCCACGGGAGTTGTTGCACTGTTGTCCAGGTAGATCTCGTTTTGCATGGGAGCACCTCCTTGCGCTGAGCAGCAACGGGCACTGCCTACTTCTAGTATCTACTTGAGTTTTCCTCTTTTTTCAGCAAACCCCCCGCCTGCAGGTAGGGAAAGCTAGGCGCGCTGGCGAATTAGCAGAACAGGAAGTTCCTGTAATTTGAACGGAGCCTCTGTTTGGAGTACGCAGCGGAAAATTCAACCACATGGGGTGAAGAGGATGAAACGCAAACTGCTTTTGTTGGTTGTCCTTGCAGCGCTGCTGTCAGGCTGCGCAGGTTATCAGCGTGTTCAGCATCCGCCGCGGGTGAATCTGGGCAGCACCGTCGCCGTGTTGTTTTTTGACAACTTCACAGATGATTATGCCATCAGCCACGAAGTGGAGCAAGAGCTGGTGAAAACCCTCTCCGGCTATTACCGGGTACTGCCGCCCGCGGAGGTGGAGTGGGCCCTGGTGCGCCTGGGCCTCTTGCGGGGTCAATCACCCGATCCCAACCAGGCCATCAGGCTGGGGCAGATGCTCGGGGTAGATGCCCTGGTGATGGGTGAAGTATCCGGCTACTTCCAGCCGGTGACCCAGACTCCTCCCTATCCAACGGGGCGCGAGATGATAGATGAGAGGGGCAACAAGCTCTACCAGTATGAATATGTGGAAAACACCCAGGTGATGGTGAGCTTCACTGGACGGGTCATGGACACCCGGTCGGGCAACGTGATCCACCGCCTGCGGGTGCAGGGCCAGTCCTCCAGCGAGCGCAAGGAGATCCTCCGCTACCCACGGGAGTGGTGGCCCGCGAACCGCAGGCCCACTACCTGGGATCTGCCTGCCCCCAGTTATTCTCAGGTACCCTGGGTGAGGCAGAACGCGATCCGGGAGGCTATCAGCCAGTTTACGGAGGATATCATGCCCACCTACACCTGGGAAAAGGTGCAGTAGGCGACCTGTCCAGGTTTGACAGATTAGGGCAGGCCTGTTAAACTGAAACTGCGTTCTCATCAAGAGTGGCGGAGGGACTGGCCCGATGAAGCCCGGCAACCTCTGCAGGTTGTGCCTGCACAAGGTGCCAAATCCTGCAAAACCTCGCCGCTGAGGTTTTGGAAGATGGGAGAAGCAATACAGCAGAGTATGTCCTCTCCCATCAGGGGGAGGACTTATTTTGTGGAAAGGATGGTTGGCAGCAGTGACTGCAAGAAGGTACATATTTACATCAGAGTCCGTGACTGAAGGACATCCGGACAAGATCTGCGATCAGATTTCCGACGCTGTGCTCGATGCGATCCTCAGCCAAGATCCCCAGGCCCGGGTGGCCTGCGAGGCGGCGGTCTCCACAGGTTTGGTTTTGGTCTTCGGGGAGATCAGCACCGAGTGCTATGTGGACATCCCCAGCATCGCGCGGGAAGTGATCAAGGAGATCGGCTACGATCGGGCTAAATACGGGTTTGATGGGGAAACGTGCGCCGTGTTAACCTCCATCGAAGAGCAGTCCCCCGATATTGCCCTGGGAGTGAACCAGGCCTGGGAAAGGCGCCTGGGGCAGGACGATGAACTCTCGCAGGTGGGGGCAGGCGATCAAGGCATCATGTTCGGCTACGCCACCGACGAGACGCCGGCTATGATGCCCATGCCCATCGAACTGGCCCACCGGCTGGCTAAGCGCCTGGCGGACGTGCGCAAACAGGGGATCGTGCCCTACCTGAGGCCCGATGGTAAAACTCAGATCTCCATTATTTACGATGAAGAGCACCGCCCCATCGCCGTGGATAATGTGGTAGTTTCCGCGCAGCACCATCCCGACGTGGATCAGGCCACCATTGCCCGGGACTTGTACAAGCACGTCATTGAACCGGTCATCCCCAGGCAGCTGTGGACAGAGGAAACCAAGGTGTTTGTCAATCCCACGGGTCGCTTTGTGGTGGGGGGCCCCAAGGGGGATGCGGGCCTCACCGGCCGGAAGATCATCGTGGACACCTACGGCGGCTGTGCCCGCCACGGCGGAGGAGCGTTTTCCGGCAAGGACCCCACGAAAGTGGACCGCTCCGCCTCCTACGCCGCTCGCTATGTGGCCAAGAACATCGTCGCTGCCGGGCTGGCCAAAAGGGTGGAGCTGCAGCTGGCCTATGCCATCGGAGTGGCCAACCCTGTTTCCCTCCACGTGGATACCTTCGGGACAGGGGTCATCCCCGACCGGGAGATCGAACAGCTCATCCGCAAGCACTTTGATCTGCGCCCCGCGGCCATCATCCGCGACCTCAACCTGCAGCGGCCCATCTACCGACAGGTGGCGGCCTATGGCCATTTCGGCCGCCTGGATCTGGATCTGCCTTGGGAGCGCCTGGACAAGGTGGATGTACTCAAGGGTTAACCCAGTGGAGCTGCGGCTCCACTTTTTTCGAAGGTATAGTTCAGAAAACGGTTAATTGACAGAAATGTAAGTATATTGTATAATCAACCCAGGGTCTATCGCCAGAAGGAGGCAAGCGATGGCGAAGAAAAGCGTCATTTTCCTAGCTTTGATCCTGACTGCCCTCCTCAGCGCGGCGGTCCAGGCTCAAGGCGTAATCACCGTGCAGGTGGAGATTCTCCCCGGCTTCAGCATTTCCGCGCAGCAGACGGTGGTGCTGGAAGCGGTGATGCCCGGGGAGAGGGTCGAGGAGACCCTGGAGATTCAGGTGTGGTCCAATGTGGCCTGGGATTTGCGGGTGGGCTACCACGGGGGAACGGCTGCGCCGGGAAAGCTGGAGGT
>NZ_JBHGXH010000327.1:0-7232 GCF_041936445.1 Candidatus Darwinibacter acetoxidans
TTAAAGAGCAAATGGAGGATTATAAATGAAGGTATCCTGCAACATGATTAGAGACGTTTTGCCGTTATACGTGGAGAATTTGGCGAGCAGCGATACACGCAGAATCGTGGAAGAGCATATTGCTGCGTGTGAAAGCTGCAAGAAGCAGCTCGATGAGATGAACGCCTCTCAAAATCTTCCGGCAGATATTGATACCGAACCATTGAAGAAGCTGAAAGCTATCTTGCGAAGGAATAAAATCCAGATCTTTCTCCTGTCAGTTATGTTAACTTTGGCTGCCGCTGTTGCTGTAATTGCCTTTTTGACTGCGCCGCAATATATTCCATACAGCGGAAACCCCGTTTTGATAAAAGAAAACGCTGACGGGGCGGTGCTGGCCGTATTCAGCGACGAGGTATCGGGATACAGCATCCATCATTATCCTGCCGACAGGGGACCCGGCTTTGTATATCACATTACGGCGTGGAGCAGTATCTGGAACAGGTATATAAGCAAAAGTTCCGCCAACAATACTGTTTTAAATCCCGACGGCAAGACAGTGGCTTCGGTTTATTACTACATGCCTTACAGAAGTGGAGATCGCTTATATGCCGGGGATGGTGACATCTTAATCTACGGCCGGGATCAGGTTCCGGATGGAAATGTAGTAACCCTGCCCAGAGGCTTTCTGGCATACTACTTCTTCATGGCTGCAGCGCTGGCCATTTTTTGCCTGATAGCCATGTATATATTCCGCCGCCACGCAAAAGCAAAGGAAGTGATCTTTAAAATATTTCTTCTGCCGGCGGCTTACATCGTGGGCAGCCTGTGCATAAAGGGTCTTCACTTCATGTCATATTCAGCCACACGAGACTTATGCGCCATACTGCTGGTCACGATTCCGCTGTACTTGGCTTTGCTTTCTGCCGGCTACTTGATTAAAGAGTTGAGGCGCGTATAATTTTTCTTGGAATCATGTCCCTTTGCTGAAGCACGGCCAAAAGTAAAAAGGGGCTGCCTCAAAATTTTTTTCGCGATGATTATGGCTGTTTCTTCCCAGGGGAAGAGGGGTGCATCCGGAGTCTCGTAAGTTATTTCGATGGTAGCTGCTTCTCCTTTCCCGGGAAGGAGCCCCGGGAGAGGGTAGTAACATTGGAGCTACTTTTTTTGAGGCAGCCCCAAACTTTGCTTGAAATATGGCCAATGCTTTTGCCAACTGCCTGGAACTTCAAATTAGTTGATCCAGAGTTATTTCTAGTTCTCTCAACAATGCCTCCTGGGCTCTGACCCATACCGGGTGGACTTTGCATTGGGCTTCCCGGCTGCATGCACCGGGTTCTGCCAGGCATTTGTTGAGGGCAAGGGGACCTTCGACAGCTTCAATTACTTCCCGCAAGCTAATTTTGTGCGGCGGCCTGGCCAGCGAAATTCCTCCCGCAGCTCCTCTCTGGCTTACAACCAGGCCGGCAATGATCAGGCGGCCCAGGATTTTTGATAGGAAGTAAATCGGTATTTCCTGTTTCGAAGCCACTTCTTTAGTCGTGACCTGCGCCGCTCCGTAATGCCTGGCCAGTTCCAGGGCGCATCTAATGGCATATTCTCCGTGCCGCGTAAGGCGAATTTTAATCATCCCCAATAAAAGACATATAAGGTGAATAAGACCGTATTTATCTAATTCGAGGCAAGATCAGAAAATCCTTCTTTTCCGTAAAATTTTTTTAAAAAAGATTTTCTTTTCCGATTAAGGCTCCCAAAGGAGGAATCTAGCTTTGACGTAGATAATATCATAACCAGGAAATAGGAAGTAGATGATGGAACTGATTGGCGTAATCGTAGCAGTTGCCCTGGTATTCGTGCTATTGTTCCTGCGGAAAAATATGGCCCTGGTTATGCTGATCGGCTCCCTGGTCCTGGCCCTGTTCATGAAAGCTGGTCCCGCGGAGTGCTTCAGCATTGCCGCGGCCGCCCTCACCTCTGCAAGCACCCTTAACCTCCTGGCGGCGATCACCGCTATCGGCATCCTCGGCGAGCTCATCTATCACAACGGTGCCATGGAGAAGGCGATGGAGTCCCTGAAAGCCCTGCTCCGGGACAGCCGGGTGCTGCTCATGCTGCTGCCGAGCATGATTGGGCTGCTTTCCATTCCTGGAGGGGCCTATTTTTCCGCGCCGCTGGCAGATCAGATCGGCACAGGCCTGAAAATGAACCCGGCCCGGAGAGCGCTGGCCAACGTCTTTTTCCGCCACTTTCTCATGCCCGTCTACCCCTTTTTCCCCGGCTTCATTGCCATGCTCTCCTTTACCGATATCTCCGCGGGCACGCTGGCGGCCCTGTGTCTCCCCGCGGTGGCCGTGGCGACCCTGCTGGGAGCCTGGTTTATCTTCCGCCAGACAGGCGGTGAACCCCTGGGCGAAGGGCAAGAGCGGCGGTACGGTGAAAATGTCAAGGGCTTCCTCTACTGGCTGCTGCCGGTGCTCCTGGCCCTGGCAGCCGTGGTTGCGCTGGACTGGCCCTTCTGGGCGGCCCTGCTGCCGGCCCTGGTCCTGGCCCTCTTCCAGTACCCGCCGGAAGAAGGGTGGCCGGCGGAGATGAAGAAGCGGCTTCTCCTGCTGGTCAAAGGCGTCCCCGTTAAAATCCTGCTGGGTGTTGCCGGGATCATGATTTTCAAGGAGTTTATTGCCCGCTCCGGGGCCATGGAGCAGCTTTCGCAGTTCTCCAGCAGCGCCGGAATTCCCCCCCTATTGCTGATCCTTCTTCTACCCTACCTCGGAGGTATGATCACGGGCAGCTGCTACGCCTCCCTGGGGCTGACCCTGCCGGTGCTGGTGCCCCTGCTCGGCATGGTCGGCCGTCCAGAGGCCATGCTGGCCCTGGCCTACCTGGGCGCTTTCTGGGGCTACGTCGCTTCGCCGGTACACCTCTGCCAGCTGCTGACGGTGGAGTATTTCAAGGTTACCCTGGGTGCGGTGCTGCCTCACCTGGCCTGGATCGGCGCCGTAGTCCTGGCCTTATCCACGGTTTACTTAACCCTGCTCTAGCGGATTCACCTGGCTGCCTTTATTTTTAAAAGTTCCTGCTTTGTTTCTGGCCGGGAGATGAAAGACTGCCGGGGGCCGGTTTAAAAAGCGAAGAACCCTTCTTATTAGCAGGATTAATGCCAATTATCAAGAAACATATACACTAACAGTTGGCCGGAAGATGTTTTCAGTTCAACATTTAAAGGAGGGCAACAAGATATGGAAGGCAAAATTCTGGTGGGAGCCGAGCCCTTTTTCTTTTCGGGCGGTGACGCCGGCTGTCTGCTGGTGCACGGTTTTACGGGAAATCCCTCGAGTATGCGGCCCATGGGCGAATACCTGGCCGGCCAGGGCTTTACCGTGGTCGGGCCACGGCTCAAGGGGCACGGCACTAAAGTGGAAGACATGCTCGACAATACATACCACGACTGGATCGCTTCGGCCGAGGCGGGGCTGGAGGAAATCAGGAAGCACTGCCGCACCATTTTCGTGGCCGGCCTCTCCATGGGGGCGACGCTGGCGCTGCACCTGGCCTGCAGCCATCCCGATACCATTAAGGGCGTGATCCCCATCTGCGGTCCCGTGTTCATGAAAGATTTCCGTCTCATCTTTCTGCCGCTGCTTCGCCTCCTCGTGAAAACTGTACCCGGCATCGGCAGCGACATCAAGGATCCCACGGTTACGGAGCTCTCTTATGACCGGGTCCCCCTGGCGGCGCTGGGAGAGCTGTTGAAGCTGTGCCGCCTGGTGAATGGAGAGCTGCCCCGGATTAAGCAGCCGGCGCTCATTTTCCAGTCGCGGGAGGATCACGTGGTCCATCCTTCCAACGCTCCCTATATTTTGGAGCACATTGGCTCGGCTGAAAAAGAGCTGGTCTGGCTGGAGAACTCCTACCACGTGGCCACGCTCGATTATGACAAGGAACTGATTTTTGAGAAGACGGTGCAATTTATGCGGCGGCATTCTAAATCGCGGGGGGGCGATCAACATTAAGGCGCGCATCCTCTCTATTGACCAGGGCACTACCGGCACCACCGCCATCCTCTGGGATGAGCGGGGTCGGCCCCTGGGCCGGGCGGCCCGGGAGCATCAGCAGTATTACCCGCACCCCGGCTGGGTGGAACATGATCCGGAAGAGATCTGGGCGGCCACCCTGGACGTGGCCAAAAAGGCTTTGCAGGAAGCGGGAACGGAACCGGCTGAGATCACGGCCATCGGCATCACCAACCAGCGGGAGACGGTGGTCTTCTGGGAGCGCTCCACCGGCAGGCCGCTGGCCAATGCCATCGTCTGGCAGTGCCGCCGCACGGCGCAGCTCTGCCATGAGTTGAAGGAAGCCGGCCTGCTGGAGCTCTTTCAAGAGAAAACCGGCCTGATCCTGGATCCCTACTTCTCCGGGACGAAGATCAACTGGGCCCTGGAGCATATCCCCGCCGTCCGCGAGGCGGCGAGCAGGGGAGAGCTGGCCTGCGGGACCATCGACAGCTACCTCCTCTTCCGGCTTACTGGCGGCCGGGTCCATGCCACCGATTACTCCAATGCCTCGCGCACCCTGCTTTTCAATATCCGTGCGCTGGAGTGGGACCCGCAGCTGCTGGAGATCCTGAAAGTTCCGGCAGAGATCCTGCCGCGGGTCATGTCCAGCAGCACCATTTTCGGCGAGACCGACCCCGCTGCCTTTTTCGGCGTGCGGGTGCCGGTGGGCGGCATTGCCGGTGACCAGCAGGCCGCCCTCTTCGGCCAGGCCTGCTTTGAAGAGGGCATGGTGAAGAACACCTACGGCACCGGCTCTTTTCTGCTGATGAACACCGGCGATAAGGCCATCCGCTCCGAGGCGGGACTGCTCACCACCATCGCCTGGGGCATTGACGGGGGCGTCACCTACGCCCTGGAGGGGAGCATCTTTATTACCGGCGCCGCCATCCAGTGGCTGCGCGACGGCCTGGAGATAATCAGGCACGCTTCGGAGACGGGGCCGCTGGCGGAGCAGGTGGAGGACAGCGGCGGCGTCTACCTGGTGCCCGCTTTCGTGGGGCTCGGCGCCCCTTACTGGGACCCCTACGCCCGGGGGTTGCTCATCGGCATAACCCGGGGCACGACGCGGGCTCACCTGGCGCGGGCCGTGGTGGAGGCCATGGCCTACCAGACCCGCGATGTGCTTGAGATCATGCGCCGCGAGGCGGGGATTCCCCTGGGCGAGCTGAGGGTTGACGGCGGAGCCAGCGTGATGGACCTGCTGCTGCAATTCCAGGCGGACATCGCCGGCACGGTGGTGCGCCGCGCCTCCACGCTTGATACCACCGCCCTCGGGGCTGCCTACCTGGCCGGCCTGGCGGCGGGGGTCTGGCCCGATTGCGCGGCGCTGGCGGAGCAGTGGCGCGAGAGCGCCTCTTTCCAGCCCCGGATGGACGAGGCGCAGCGCGCCGCCCTCTACCGCAACTGGCTGCGGGCGGTAGAGAGAGCGCGCGGCTGGGTTGAGGAAAGCTGAAGCCGCCGCGGCATGCCGTTGGGCCGGCCGGAGGCGAATTGAGGCCGGGGAAAATTTTTCTCGTAAAAAGCTGTAAAATTTTGGGGCAGGAGGCTTGATCATGTCCCTAAGGATATTTCACACCGCCGATCTGCACCTGGGGATGACTTTTCGCAATCGCGGCTACCCCGAAGAGGTGCGGCAGCAGCTGGTGGAGGCGCGCTATGAAGCGCTGGAGCGAATGGTGGAGCTGGCCAACGAGGTGCGGTGCCGGCTCTTCTTGGTGGCCGGGGACCTCTTTCACCGGGCGCAGCCGCCCCGCGAAGCAATTGCCCGGGCGGTGCGCAGCTTCTCCCGCTTCCAGGGCGACTGCGTGGCTCTCTTACCGGGCAACCACGATTACTACGACGGCTACGGCAACCTCTGGAAGGAGCTGCGGGAGCTGGCCCCCGATTCGCTGCTCCTGCTCACCGATACCGTTCCCTACCCGCTGCACGATTACGGGATTGACGCCGTGCTCTACCCCGCTCCCTGCCACCGGAAGCATTCCCGGGAAAACAGGCTGGGCTGGATCCGCGAGCTGGCGGAGCGGCCTGCCTCCGGGTGGCATCTCGGCGTGGCCCACGGCACGGTGCGGGGGATCTCCCCCGACCTGGAGGGAGAGTATTTCCCCATGGACGAGGCGGAGCTGGCCGGGCTGCGGCTGCACCACTGCTTTCTCGGGCACACCCACGTGCGCCATCCCAACCTCGAGCAGGTGCAGGGGGCTCTCTTTTGCTTCAGCGGCACCCCCGAGCCGGACGGCTTCGACTGCCGCCACGGCGGCAGCGCCTGGATTACCACCCTGGAGGAGGGCGGCGTCCACTGCCGCGCCGTCTCCACCGGAAAGTTTCGCTTCATGGAGATTAGCCGCGAGCTGCGCGGCACCGCCGACCTGGATGAACTGGAGAAGGAGCTGCGGCAGGCGGGTAAAGAGACCCTGGTGAAGCTGCGCCTCTCCGGCTTCCTGCCGGAGGAGGCCTACAACAGCCGCCGCCGCCGGATTGACGAACTGCGCTCCTCTCTCCTCTACCTGGAAGACGATGACAGCGCCCTGGCGATGGAGCTTTCGGCGGAGTTCATTGCCGCCCGCTTCCCCGCCGGCTCCTTCCCCCAGCGCCTCCTTTCCCGGCTGGCGCAGAAAAATGACCCCGCCGCGCTGCAGCTGGCCTATCGTCTCATCAGCGAGGTGAAGCGATGATTATCGAAGCGCTTACACTCGACCCCTTCGGCGCCCTGAGGGAGAAAGTCTATTCCTTCCAGCCGGGGCTGAACGTTCTTCTCGGGCCCAATGAAGCGGGGAAGAGCACCCTGGTCAACGCCCTCTTTGCGGTCCTTTTCCTGCCGCCCGACCTGAGGCGGAACTCGGAGGACTGGAGAAACTTCCTGGCCAGGTGCCTCCCCTATCCCGGCGGCGACACCTGCCGGGTAAGCCTGAGCTTTCGCGATGCCGCCGGGAAGCGCTGCACCTACACCTGCTCCTGGGGGGCGCGCAGGGAAGCCAGCCTTCTCCTGGAGGGCGGCGCCGAGATCAACGACCCCGCCGCGGTGCGGGAGCGGCTCATGCAGGCGCTCTCTTACGGCCGCGCCACCTACGAGGCGGTGCTCTTCGCCCGCCAGGATGAGATGGAGCGAACCCTGGAGAGGCTGCGCCGCGACACCGAGGCGTCGCACACCATTGCCGAGATCCTGCGGCAGGCGGTGATCGAGGCCGGCGGCGTCTCGCTGGA
>NZ_JBHGXH010000328.1:0-1889 GCF_041936445.1 Candidatus Darwinibacter acetoxidans
ATGCAGGCCGACAGTGACATCGGCGGCGGTTACCTGGTAGCCCCGCAACAGATGGTGATGGAGCTCTTAAAAGAGGTTGATGACATCGCCGTCATTCGTCAGTATGCTCGGACTCACCAGCTGACCAAAGCGGCCAGCCTCGGCGTCCCGACCCTGGACAAGGACGCGGACGACTGGGACTGGACGGCGGAACTCAAGACTGGAAGCGAAACTGAGATCGAATTCAGCAAGCGCGAACTCCGGCCGCACCCCCTGGCGAAGCGCATCAAAATCTCCAACACCCTACTGCGTAAAGCGGCTATGGGGCCGGAGCAGATTGTCCGTGAGCGCCTGGCATACAAGCTCGGCGTGACCCAGGAGAAAGCCTACATGACCGGCGATGGCGTGCAGAAGCCTCTCGGGGTATTCACCGCATCGGCTGATGGTATCAGCACCGACCGCGACGTGTCCACCGGAAACACCGGCACCGAGATTATGCCGGACGGCCTGATTGAGGCGAAATACACCCTCAAGCAGGCTTATTGGAGCCGTGCCCGGTGGATCTTCCACCGCGACGCACTGAAGCAGATCCGCAAAATGAAAGACGGCAACGGCCAGTATATCTGGCAGCCGGGCATCAGCGGCGGGGCGCCTGACCGTATCCTGGAATTACCCTATACCGCCAGCGAGTTTGCACCGAACACTTTCACCAGCGGCAAATACGTTGGCGTCCTGGGCGACTTCAAGTATTACTGGATCGTCGATGCCCTGGACATGATGCTGCAGCGCTTGGTGGAGCTTTACGCAGAAACTAACCAGACCGGATTTATCGGCCGCTACGAAGGCGACGGTATGCCGGTTTTGGAAGAAGCATTCGTGAGGGTGAAGCTGGGTTAACCCCCGGCTTCACTACTTTTGGAGGAGGTAAAATCATGAACCTGAGCAAAAACGTAAAAGTTGTCTTTGTGAAGGCCGGGCAGACTGCGGCCACATCCGCGGTCAATAGCGACGCCGTGGATCTCTCCGGCTACGAGGGCGTGTTGTTCTTTGGCACCATCGCCGTGGCCAACGCTGGCAATTTCCTGCAGGTAGAGCAGAGCACCGCTGAAAACTTCGCGACAAAATCCGTTCTCGACGGCGCGAAGATGGCCGTTGAAACCAACGGCGACGTTGCCTTTGTCGATGTTTTCCGTCCGCAGGAGAAACTGGGCAAATACCTGCGGGCGAGTATCGCAAGAACCGCGTCCACCGCGACAGGCGACATCTACGCGATCCTCTACAACGGACGCGTGAAGCCCGAAGACTACGCTAAGCTGGCGGTAAGCCCCGCGGCAAGCGTATAGAAACAGGGGCGGCCTTCGTGGTCGCCCATCATTTTTTTGGAGGTGCGAAATGACCTACATCACAAAGGTTTACAAAGACGAAGGCGGTGACCGGCAGGTTGTGGACGCTGGCGGCGAGTTGCGGATCAAGGGCAAGCTCACCCTTGCGGCCGGCGCAGAGGTAAACGAAGGCGACGATGTCTATGTTGTTGCCGAGCCCGATGACGTTTCCCTCGAAATCGGCGACGATGACAAGCTGCGGATTAAGAGCCAGGATGCAATTGCCGACCTGGAGCTGACTGCCTCTGAAGAGTTTGACAGCACCGAGCTCGAAGCCGTCGCCGCCAAAGTTGATGCAATCCTGGCGACCCTCCGAGCGGCGAAAATCATCGCGGCGGGTGATTAACGATGAAGCTGATCAAAATGCGGACCCTGGCTGCTGGACCTGACGGCACCCTTGACCCCGGCAAAACCTACCCGGTGAACGATAAAGCTGCAGCGGCCCTGGTTGACGGTGGCTTTGCTGACTACGCCGAGCCTCCACGTCTCGAAAAGGCAACCCGGCCCCTGGAGCCAGAAAGGGCGGTC
>NZ_JBHGXH010000329.1:0-13181 GCF_041936445.1 Candidatus Darwinibacter acetoxidans
CAGGGCGGGCAGCAGGGCCAGGATGCCCGTTCCTTTGATCAAGGCGAAACCCTCCACCTTGTTTCTGGCCGCAGCACCCTGGAACAGGGCCAAAACCAGAGTAAACAGGCCGTTGACGGCGGCGAAGGCAATAATGTGCACCCAGCCGATCCGGTCAAACAGACGCACGCCCATGGTTACGTACTGGCCGCCGGCGATAAGTTTGGTCCCCGCCAGGATCAGCACGCTGCCCAAGACGGACATAAGGTAGACATACGCCATTTTGAACTGCAGATAACCGCCTGCCCCCAGGGGTGTAACCGCGATGGTGTGCAGGGTGTGTTCGTCCTTCTGCTCCAGCAGGAGGAACGCGGCCATGGCCGCCAGGAAGAAGGATCCGAAGGCCAGGATGGCGATGAGCAGCACAAGCAGCACCGCCCTGAACACAGCCCCCTCCAGGGCATCCATGGAGGCAAAAAGCAGGGGAAACACGTAAGCTGACAACCCCAGCATGATCAGGGGAAAGGCGCACATATAAAGGTTCAGCGGATCCCGCCAAATGTCCTCATTTCGTACCTGAACAGCGCCAGGTATTTACCCATCTCCTTACCCCCTTACCGCATTATCTTTGAACTGGGGAAACACGGCAAACCTAAACAGCACCGCCGCCAGAAGCGCCAGATACAGGCAAGCTGCCGCGGCTTGCGGTGCTTGGACCTCGCCCATTACTGCCGAAGTGATCAGGCGGCTGGCGGCATCGGACGGGGAGATCAGAAACAGCCATTCCCAGCGGCTGTCCACTACCCCCAAGCTGAAGAGAAGCGAGGGCAGGGTAAAGATGAAAAGATACACCACCAAGAGGCCCAGCAGCGAGGTGAAATCCCGGCTCCTGAGGGCGAGCACAAACCCGATGGCCGCATGGGCGGCGCCGGCCACCACCACAAAGAGCAGCAGCAGGCCGTAGTTGAAGGTAACCCCGTGGATGAGGTAGAGGGCCGCAGCTGTGAGCACCGCCGACTCCAGGGCCAAAACCAGGGAAGCAGCGGTTTTGGCGGCGATGATCTGTCCCACACTCACAGGCAGGACGAGCATGGTGCGGATGGTGCCATCCTGCTTTTCCAGATGGTGGGCGGCTCCCGAAAGCGGGATGGACATGGTCGCCACATCCACAAAGATGAAAAGGGGAGCTGTTCCCCGGGCTTCCTGGGGAGAAAGGAAGAAAAAGAGGGCGATCCACACCGCCGCCGTTACCAGGCTGACCGGGAGGATCTTGTACCTGACCAGCCGCTGCACTTCACCCTTAATCAACCGGGTCAGCGTGTTCATCCAGCTCCACCCCCGTGACAATAATGAAGATCTCCTCCAGGGAAGTCTCTCCGCTGTGGATGGTCTCCACCTGCTGCGTCTGCAGGAGGCGCCCAAAATCCTCGTTGAAGCCGATGCCGTCCAGGGGAAAGACGGCGCTGGCCAGGGTTCCGTTGGTTCTGTATTCCACCTTCACTTCCCGCTTCCCGTATTTCAACTTCAGATCCCGGGGCGCGCTGATTTCCACCAATTGGCCCGCCACGCAAAAGGCCACCCGATCGCAGAGCTGCTCCACGTCGTTCATGAGATGGGTGGTCAAAAACACTGTGCCCCCCTGCTTTCTGTACTCGGCGATCATGTCCTTGAGAATTCTGGCGTTTTTCGGATCCAGCCCGTTGGTGGGTTCATCCAGGAACAATACCCGGGGCCGGTTGAGCAGGGCCCGCACGAAATTGAGGCGCACCTTCATCCCCTTGGAGAACTCCCCCACCTTGCGATGGCGGTGCTCCCAGAGCCCCACCCGTTCCATGAGCTCCTGGATATCCGCGGTGCGCTTGTAGAAGCCCGCGAAAAACTCCATGTTCTCCAGGGCAGTCAGCTTGCTGAAGTGTACGGGCATCTCGAAACCCACGCCGATTTCCTCGTAAAAGGCAGGGCCCAGGGCCTTTAGATCCTGGCCGAAGTACTTAACGCTGCCCCGGTAATCCGCCAAGAGCTTCACCAGGATCTTCTGGGTTGTGGACTTCCCGGCCCCCGACGGGCCCAAAAGCCCGAAGATCTCCCCTTCCTCCACATCGAAGTTAATGCCCTTGATGGTATCTTCCGCGGCAGATGGATACTTAAAGCGCAAGTCCTTGACGCTAAAAGCCTTGGCCATCACGCATCCCCTTTCTTGCTGGAAATCCCATGCTGAATCACATCGATAACCTGGCAGGCGGTTTCCAGAAGGTGCTCAGGGTCTCCGGCGGAGAGCAGCTTGTGGACATTGGCAAACATGATCTCCACAACCTTCACCACAAACTCCGGTGGATAGCGGCTGTCGATCTCCCCCGACTGAACTGCCTGGTAGACCCAATCGTTAAAGGACTGGTAGTAGTCAACGCCAAAGCAGCCGAAGAGCTGGCCGCGAAAGTGATCGTCCTCCTCCATAAGCCGGTTGGAAAGGTGGTGCATCCGCTCATCGGCCAGCATGAACTCGGTGGTGGCCCGCATGGCCAGCTTCAGGGTGCCGAAGAAATCGCTGGTGTCCAAACCCTGCTCCAAAAGGGGATAGAAAAAGGACAATTTCTTCTGGGTGATGAGATCCATCATGGCCACATAAAGCCCGAATTTATCCCCAAAGTGGTGATAGAAGCTGCCCTTACTCATGCCGGCCTTTTTCAGGATATCGTTGAGGGAGGCATCCCCGTATCTTCTCTGGGAAAACTCATCGATGGCCGCTTCCCTCAGCTCACGATAGCGCAGCAATGGATTGTCTTCACCTATCAGTGCCCTGTAGTTGAACTCCCGTTTTCTCACCTGCAACCTCCTCCGCCGGGGCTTGCCCGGCATCGACCCGTCCCTTTTCTTCGTGCCAGATAGTTAGACCAGGTGGTCTAAACCACCTGGTCTAATAGTAGCACGGGATTTCTTCACCTGTCAAGCGTTCCCTCCGGAAAAGGGGCCAGAGCCCTCAATAGCGGCTGCGCAGGCGCTCCATGGCCCGGGAAATGTCTTCCCTGCGGGCAAAGGCTGTCAGGCGGAAAAACCCCTCGCCGCAGCGGCCGAAGCCAGAGCCGGGGGTGCCCACCAGGCCGCAGTTGTGGAGGAGAAGATCGAAGAATTCCCAGGAGCTCATCCCCTGCGGGCATTGGAGCCAGATGTATGGCGCGTTCTCGCCCCCTGTGAACCAAAAGCCCAGATCCCGCAGGGTCTCGGCTATAACCCGAGCATTGGCCATGTAGGTGCTGATGCTGGCCCGGCTTTCCTGGAGGCCCCGCTCGCTCAAGGCCGCTTCCGCGCCCCGCTGGGTGATATAGGACACGCCGTTGAACTTGGTGGTCTGCCGCCTGAGCCAGAGTTCATTGAGGGAGATGCCGTCCCTGACCAGCCCGTGGGGCACAACGGTGTAGCCGCAGCGCACCCCGGTGAACCCCGCGGTTTTGGACAGGGAGCAGAACTCAATGGCACACTGCTGCGCGCCGGGGATCTGGTAGATGCTGGTGGGCAGGTCCGGGTCTTGAATGTAAGCTTCATAGGCGCTGTCAAAGAGGATGATCGCTTCCTGGGCCAGCGCCCAGGCGACCCACTCCTTCAGCTGTTCCCTGCTGTAGACACTCCCGGTGGGGTTGTTGGGTGAGCAGATGTAGACGATATCGGCGCGCAGATCAGCCGGAGGCAGGGGCAGGAAGCGGTTTTCCCTGCTCCCCGCCAGAAATTTGACGCTGCGCCCGGCCATGATGTTGGTGTCCAGGTAGGCCGGGTAAACCGGATCGGGGATGAGCACCGTGCTCTCCGGGGCAAAGAGGTCCAGGATATTCCCCATGTCGCTTTTGGCCCCATCCCCGATGAACACTTCGCTCTCCGCCAGTTCCACACCTTTAGCGGCGTAGTAGCGGCAGACAGCCTGCCGCAGGAAAGCATAGCCCTGCTCTTCGCCGTAGCCTCGGAAAGTCTCGGCGCTGCCCAGCTCCATAACGGCCCGCTCCATGGCGGTGAGCACGGCAGGGCCCAAGGGCAAGGTCCAATCGCCGATCCCCAGGTTGAGCACCTCCTGGCCGGGGTGCTCCCCCCTGTATTCCTGGACCTTCCGGGCAATCCGGGAAAAGAGGTAGCGGTCGTTGAGTTGGAGAAAGCCCCTGTTGATCTTCATCGCGGGTCACCGTACATCCGGGGCAGCCTCCGTTTATGCTCGCTGGCCCCGTGGAGCCTTGCGATGATGGCCCGCTCCTCGGCGCTGACCTGGCCGCCGGTGAGGAAGGCATCCACTTCCCGGTAGGCGATACCCAGCTCCCCTTCGTCCGTTTGGCCATCGTAAAGCCCGGCTGAGGGAGCCTTTTCCACGACGGAGGCGGGTGCGCCCAAAAAGCGCAGGAACTCCACGACTTCCGTGGCGGTGAGATCGGCGATGGGGTTGAAATCGCAGGCGCCATCGCCCCACTTGGTGAAGTAACCCAGGTAGATCTCGCTCCTGTTCCCCGTCCCCGCCACCAGCCTGTTTTCGCTGGCCGCCACCGCGTAGAGCACCGCCATGCGCAGCCGCGGCGCCATGTTGACCAGAGCCGCCTGGGTGGGGCTTGTTGCCGTGCGGGCTGCCGCTTCCAGCTGATCCAGGGCAGGCTGCAGATCCACCACCCGCGTTTCCAGGCCGAAGGCACAGGCTACCGCCTGGGCATCCTCCAGGTCCTGCCCGTAGCTGCGCCTGGAGCGGCAGGGCAGGATCAGGCCTACGGTATCTTCGCAGGCCAGCTTGGAGAGGGCGCCCACCAGCGCGCTGTCCTTTCCGCCACTCAGGCCGAGCACAATCCCCTGGGCTCCTGCCGACTCCAGGCATTCCCGGATCCAGCGCACCCTTGCTTCCAGCTCCAGATGGTAATCCCTCATCTTCTCCCCTCCAGACAGGCCTCCACCAGCCCCAAAAACAACGGGTGGGGCCGGTTGGGGCGGCTCTTAAACTCCGGATGGTACTGTACGCCCACGAAAAACGGGTGACCCGGCAGCTCCACCGCTTCCACCAGGTGCCCATCTGGTGATGTCCCGCTGAAAACCAAGCCGTGTCCGCCGAGGACCTCCCGGTAGGCGTTGTTCACTTCGTATCTGTGTCTGTGCCGTTCGCTGGCCTGCTCCCGCCGGTAGAGCCGGTGCAGCAGAGTGCCCGGCTGGATCTGGCAGGGGTAGGCACCCAGGCGCATGGTGCCCCCCTTGTCCACAACGCCCTTCTGCTCTTCCATCAGGTCGATCACCGGATGGGGGGTATCCGCATCGAACTCCGCTGAGTTGGCCCGGACCAATCCGCACATGCTGCGGGCAAATTCGATCACGGCCACCTGCATGCCCAGGCAGATGCCCAAAAAGGGAATGCCCCTTTCCCGGGCGCAGCGGCAGGCCGCGATCTTTCCCTCGATGCCCCGCTCCCCGAAGCCGCCTGGAATAATCATCCCGTCGATCGCCCCTAGTTTCTCCGGTGCGCTGGCGGCAGTGACCTCTTCACTGTCCACCCACTTGATCTCCACGTGTACCCCCGCGGCATACCCGGCATGGTGCAGGCTTTCCACCAGGGAAAGGTAGGCATCGGGCAGCCTGGTGTATTTCCCCACAATGGCCACCACAACCCGGCCGGACCTGGCTTTGATCCTCTCCACCAGCTCCTGCCACTCCGCCAAATCAGGTTGGGCTGTCTTCAGCCCCAGCTCCCTGCACACCAGCTCATCCAGGCCTTCCCGGTGCAGCATGAGGGGTGCTTCGTAAAGGCAGGAAAGGGTGAGGTTTTCGATGACGCACTCGGGCCGAACATTGCAAAACAGGGCGATTTTCTCCCTGGTCTGCACAGCCAAGGGTCGGTCGGTGCGGGCCACGATGATGCTGGGGGAGATCCCCAAGGAGCGCAGTTCCTTTACGGAGTGCTGTGTAGGCTTGGATTTGTGCTCCCGGGCCCAGCTGAGGTAGGGTACCAGAGTGACGTGGATGAACAGGCAGTTGTCCTGCCCCTGCTGCAGGGAAACCTGCCTGATGGCTTCCAGGAAAGGTTGGCCCTCAATGTCCCCAACGGTACCGCCGATCTCGCAGATCAGCACCTCCGCTCTGCTCTTCTCTGCGGCCTTGTAGATGAAGTCCATGATTTCGCCCACCAGGTGGGGGATAACCTGCACGGTCCGGCCCAGGTAGCCGCCGGAGCGTTCCCGGCTGAGCACGCTCCAAAACACCCGGCCCGAGGTGAGGGTGGAAAACTCGCTCAGATCCTCATCCATAAAGCGCTCGTAGTGGCCCAGATCCAGGTCGGTTTCTGCGCCGTCATCGGTGACAAACACTTCGCCGTGCTCATAGGGGCTCATGGTTCCAGGATCCACGTTGAGGTACGGGTCCATTTTCAGGGCTGCCACCCGAAGGCCCCTCTGCTTCAGCAGCCGGCCCAGGCTGGCTGCAGTGATCCCCTTGCCCAGGCCCGACACAACACCGCCTGTGATAAAGATGAACTTGGTCACGCTTTCACTCCCCATTCTGCTTGCTGCCGCCTAACGCCAGTTCCACCCTGAACTTATTCTGCAGGAAATTTTACCACAGTGAAGGGCCGGTGCTAACCCTTTTTTTGGTAAAAAAACAGCGCAGTACCGGCCGCAACAAAAAAAGCCCCGGTATCACCGGGACCTGAGACCGCCTGGTTACTGCGGCTTGTACATGCCTCTGCTCTGCATGTAGTGGAAGATTCCTTCCCCGTGCTGCTGCTCCTCCTTTTGGATGTGGTTGAGCACCTGGCGGGCTTGGGGGTCTGTGAACTCGAAGATGGCCGTGTCGTAGGTGCTGGACACGTACTTCTCCGTCATGAGCAGATCCTGGCAGAGGGCTGCATCACTGGCCTGCCCCTGCCCAAACCCCGGCATGGAACGGTCCTGGGGCTGCGGCGGGGCGGTCTGGGTCTGGCCCTGCTGCTGCATTTGGGGAATCTTACCGCTCAAGAGCTGGTTGATGCTGTCCAGGTGCCGCTTTTCTTGGGCCGCGTACTCTCTGAACAGCTGCTGCAGCTGCGGATCCTGGGCGTGGCTGGCGTAGCTCGTGTACTTTTCGATGCACATTTCTTCGTGTTTTTTCTGGTCCTCCAGGAGCAGGCGCTCCTTTTGCGTCAGGTTGATGTGCATGCAATCCACCTCCTAACGCTTAGCCTACCTGGAAAGGGGAAATCTATTCCGCAGCTGCAGCAAAAAGGGCCCTCCCCGCTGGGCAGGGAAGGCCGCCTAGGCGCTAGTCCTTGACATCCGGGAAGGGCAGGCTGGGAAACCGCAGGGCTTCCGCTATCCTTTCCCGGGAGAGCTCGCAGTACTCCGGAACGATGTCATAGCCCACATAGGGCCTGCCGCTTAAGGCCGCGGCCAGGCAGGTGGTACCGGATCCGCAGAACGGGTCGAGGATCACATCGTCCGTGTAGGAAAAGAGCCTGATCACCCGGTCCGCCAGGGCCACCGGGAAGGGGGCGGGATGGCCCACCTTGCGGGCGGACTCGGGCTGGATGCGCCAGATGGAAAGCGTTCCGCTCATGAACTCCTCCCGGGAGATGTCCGATTCACCCCGGTCGGGCCGGCCGAATTCCCCTTTGGCAAAGACCAAGAGGTATTCGTGGATGTCCCTAAGACGCGGCGCCTTAGCCGACATCCAGGAGCCCCAGGCGCAGCTGCCGCTCATGCCCTCCCCTTTCTGCCAGATGATCTCCCCTAAGGGCTGGAAGCCCAGGGCGGTGTGGATGCCGTAAAAATAGGCGTGGAGGGGGATATACGGCTTTCTGCCCAGGTTGGCCAGGTTGATCACGTAGCGCCCGCCGGGGGTGAGCACCCGGAAGACCTCCCTGCCCACATTGGCGATGAGCGTCAGGTATTCCAAAAGGTCCAGGTCTTCGTCGAAGTCTTTGCCGGCATTGTAGGGAGGTGAGGTAAAAGCCAGGCCCACGGCGCCGTCGGGAATGTGCCGCATATCCTCGGAACTGTGGCAGAATATGCGGTTCACCCACTCCTCCCGGGGCCGCTCCGGGACACTTTTGGGCCCCTCGGCGGTGAGCACTTCCCTGAGCTGTGTGAAGATGGAGACCAGATCGTGGCTGTAGAGATTGCGGCTGTAAAACTGAGAAGCATCATGGGCCTCCCGGGTGGACGCGCCGAAAGAATAAGTCCTTGTGCGGGCCACTGCTTTCCCTCCCAGCTTGCATTTATTCCTTGGTAACACTGGACAGACGAAGCAGGCATCCCTCTTTCCTATCCAGGTTACCCATATCCCCCTATTCTTCTTGACCCGGGAGGCCTCCTTCTTTAGATAAATAACCCTCGATGACGCTTGCTAAAGCCTTGTACCCGGTGATCAGCGTTTCCCTGGGCACCAAGAAACGGGGATTGTGCAGTTCATTCACTGCCCCTTCCCGTCCGGAGCCGATGTACAGCAGCACGCCGGGGACTTCCTGGAGGAAATAGGATACATCTTCCCCGATGAGGCTGGCCAGGCCCTCGGAAGCCACGGGAACTTCCGGGATCTGACTTGCAAAGAAACCAGAGAGCTCCTGCACCACACCTGCATTGTTCACCACCGCCGGAACGCCCCTGGTGTACTCCAGCTGGTAGGACCCTCCGTGCAGATCCGCGGCCGCCTGGAAGGCCTGGTGCAAAAGGCGGATCATCAATTCCCGGTCATCGGCCTGGACCGTGCGCACCGTGCCCTCCAGGGTCACCCGCTCCGGGATGATATTGAAGCTAGTTCCACCTTGGATAACGCCGAAGGACAGCACCCCTGGCAAACTGGGGTCCCTGCGCCTGTGGGTTAGGGCGAGGGCGTTCTGCACCCCTGCGGTAGCCATGGCGATGGGATCCTTAGTTTTGTGCGGGATGGCCCCGTGGCCCCCTACCCCGCAAAAAGTGACCTTGAACCTATCGGTATAAGCCGTAAGGGGCCCGCTCTGCAGACCCAGCATGCCCGTGGCAAGGCCGGGCAGATTGTGGATCGCCACCAACCGATCGGGCTTCTGCTGTCGGAAAAGCCCTGCCTCCAGCATGGCCTTGGCCCCCGCCCCCACTTCCTCCGCGGGCTGGAAGATGGCCAGCAGCTTACCCCTGAGCCGTCCCCTGTTTTCAGCGGCATAGCGGCAGGCGGCCAAAACCATGGCCATATGGCTGTCGTGGCCGCAGGCGTGCATCGCGCCGGGGTTCCGGGAAGCGAAGTCCGCACCGGTCTCTTCGGTTATGGGCAGGGCATCCATATCACAGCGCAGGGCCAGAGTTAGTCCGGCACCTCCCAAATCCAAGAGCCCCACCACGCCGTGGCCGCCCACCTGAGTAGAAACAGAAAAGCCCATCCCCCTCAGTTCGTCCGCGACAAACCCCGCCGTCCACACTTCCTCTAGCGACAGCTCGGGATGGGCGTGCAGTTCCTCATACACCCGCTGCAGATACAGCTTAATCTCCATATTTGACCCCTTCCATCGCAAATTGCAATTGTTTCAATTTCTGGCAGCCCTGGGAAGGAATCCCTCAAAAGAAGTTGTTCAACAAGTGGGCCAAAACTCCCCCCATCACCGAGCGGGACCGGTGGGCGGCGTAGCCGAATCCCAGGCTGACCAGGAAAATGGACAGGGCCCCGCCCACGGGGCTGGTCAGGTTCTCCGCCAGTACCCCCATGAAGTACCAGCCCGGGACATGCAGCAGGACAAACAGGACGGAGGTGATCACGTTGGCTGTGGCGAAGGAATAGCGCTTGGTGAGGCTGCCCTGGATGGCTCCCCGCATGAGGAATTCCTCGAAGGTGGGAGCAATCACCAGAACGTTGAGGAGGGCGAAATCAAAACTGGTGGGGAAAATGGCCTTTCCCTGGAGGTAGTTGGGGATGATTCCGGTGAGGGCAAGAAGCAGCCCGATTCCCCCTCCCCAAGCTAACCAAGCTTTCCAGTTGGCTAAGTTGAAAACCTCCCGGATGCTGCGGCCAGCTTTTCTCAGGAGCCACACGGCGGGAGCGATCCAGATAAGCAGCTTGGCGGCTGACCAATAGAGGAAACTGCCCAGGCCGGTTGAGAGCCAGCTCAGGTTCTGCTCCAGATGGATCTTGAGCAGCCAGGCGCCGATCCACGCCGCCATAATCGCAGCGAAGGCCAGATAGGTAAGTTTAGCCGTCTGAACGGAGGCAGCTTCCCTATTCATCCCTGAAGTCCTCAGCAGTCAGTTCATAGTCAATGGAAGACTGGAGCTCGCCCAGCTGATCGCGCCAGTCGTCAATCCTGGTGCGCACCTTCCGAAAGCCCAGTTTCTCATAGACGTGCTGTGCCCGGGTGTTTTTCACGTTGGTGTCCAAGACGATCTTGGTGTAACCTCTTTCTGTAAAGAGATGGCGGATGAGCAGGCGCAGAAATCGGGGCCCGTATCCTTTACCCTGCTGTGTGAAGTCGCAGATCTTGATGCCAATCTGGGCGACGCCCTCACCCAGGCTGCGGTAGTTCATCTCCCCCACGGGCCTGGAGTCCACTTCTAGAATCAGCCTGTGCTGGTTAGGATCCCCGTCCGTGAGCAGCTTTAAGACGGCCTCTTTGGTGATCCCCAAACCCCTGGGAAACCCAGCGTGTTCCATCACCTTCCCGTCGTTCCACCACCGCCACAGGAGTTCTGAATCCTGAGCGGTGGCCTCCCGAATGACTAAGCTGCGATCTTGTAAACGCACTGTTCTCCTCCCATCCCTGTTTCCCAGTTCACTACGGCCCGGTGTCCCTCAAACGATGAAGTCCTCCACGGCACACAGCCAGATGAGGTGATCTGAGCCTTCGCCCCAGTAGTCCTTAACCCGTTTACAGGGCTGGCCGAACTTCCTGAGCCACTTTTCCTGCGCGGCCTTGAGCCCGCAGTCCAGGTAAAACCGTCTGACCCCTCGACTCTGTAGATACTCCAGCATGGCGGCGATCAAGGCCGAAGCGACTCCCCGGCCTTGAAAACCCGGCAGCACATAGATGCTGCCCAGTTCACCCAGATCCTCCAGCTCTTCTCCTAGGCACCGGCGGATGTCATCGCCGCAGGGGCCGTAGGAGATGGTGCCCACCACCTTGCCGCCCACCTTGGCCACAAAAAAGATGAAAGCGCTGGCATCTTCGTGCACAGAGCTGCGGATCAGCTGCTTTTTGTACTCAATCTCCGCGGGCGCATCCTGGCTGATACCCTCCTGCGCAAAGGCCGCGGCTATGGATTCCTCAAAGACCTTGTAAGCGGATTCTAGGTCGGCCGGCGCCGCCCTTTCAATCTTCAAACCTTGGATCCCGCGCTTCAAACCCTTTTCCCCCTACATCCCTGCAGAGCCGCATCAGCCCCGCCGCGTTCCCTTACCGTGAAGTATAGGTATTTGACGCTGAGCTTACAAGTTGTTCCATCAAATTAGGCTCCAGGTGGTCCACCTCCGGGTTTCACCCCAGGGGCTGCGAACCCTTCCGGCCCCTAGATGAGCGCTCCCAGCTGTTTACCGCGGCGATCCCCAGGGCCACCAGCACCAGGGCGGCGAAGATGGAGAGGGTAAACCGCTCCCCCGGCAGAAAAAGGGCCGACAGAGTTGCGCCGGAGATGGGGATGGCAAACCTGTAGATGGTGATCTCCCCCGCCTTGTTGTGCTTGAGCAGGGTATACCAAATGGAAAAAGCCGCGGCAGACAGAAGCGCCGAGTAGAGAAACAAAACCCAAAAGAGAGGCGTGGTTCGCAGGCTCCCCTGCACAAGCGCGGGCCCGCCCAGGGCCAGAAGCAGAAGGGAGCCTAAGGTGAGCTGGTAGCCGTTGACCGTGACGGGGTTGAGGCTTCGGCCCAGCCCCTTGGCGGCAAAGGTGCCGAAGGCGCTGGTCAGGCCGGCCAAGATCATAAAGCCCTCCCCCCGCAGGGTGAACTCCCAGCTGATGGCGGTGCCGGGCCGCCAGTTGACCAGGGCGATGCCAGCAAAGCCCGTGATCAGGCCCAACACCTTCCCGAAGTTGAGGCGGTCGTTGGTGTAGAGAAAGTGGGCGATGACCACCACAAAGAAATTGCCCACCGCATTGAGGATGGCACCCTTGATACCGCTTACCACGGCAATGGCGTTGTAGAAGAAATAGTACTGCAGGCCGGTTTGGGCCAGTCCCAGAAGGAGCAGGGAAGGAAGTTGCCCGCGGGGCACCTGCACCGGTTCCCGCAGCAGCAGCTTCTGCACGGCAAAAACCATGAGCCCCGCCAGGAAAAACCTGGCCCCGGCGATGAGCATGCGCTCTGAGACGTCCTGGGGCCCAAGGCCCAGCTCCGCATAGGTTACCTTCAAAACGGGAAAGGCGCTCCCCCACAGGATGCAGGCGATCACGGCCATCACTGCAGCAAAGTACTTGTTCGTCCAAAGGTTGTCCGTCACTTGTTTCCTTCTTTCTACCTATCTTCCCACAGCTATTGTAGCACAGCCGAAGAAAAAAACTAACCTCCCCGCCGGGGGGAGGCCTTCCTGCCTAAGGCAGGGCTGCAGCTAGATTGGCTCTGGAGAAAAAGCGGCAGTCCACCTCCTGCCGTTCCACCAGGATGGAGTTCTGGTTCAGCGCCACCAGAACCTCGGCCATGATCTGGTCGATCTGCTCCTCAGTGGCGTAGAGGAACTCCAGAACCAGGGTGTTTTCGTAGGTGGGAACGCCCAGCTCATCCGTCCAGACACCCCTGGCCCCGATCAGGGTGAAGGCCTCCACATACCTGAGGGCAATCTCCGTCACCAGCGCCTCTGCCCTTTCCGTGGGAATCTCCTGCTGGTAGGTGTCCTTGTCATTGAGGCCGACATACAGAGTATACTTGACAACCTTCTCAACCTCATCCGCCCCCAGGACGGCGAAACTGTGTACCAGCCATGAAACGGTACGCGTGGGTTGTGGTGGTTTTGGCTGCCCTAGTGGGCACAACCTCCCCCACTTTCGCTTCTGCCCAGCTGCTACCGGAACACGCCATCGCGGCAGGTGAGCATGGGCAGCTTGTCCACATCCACCACCAGGGCACCGCCCCGCTCAAACTGAATCCGGCGCCCCACACCCAGGTAGCCCTCGGCAGCGTGCAGGGCCCCGGCGATCCATGTCCACCACGTAAGTTAGTCCATATCGCCTGAGAAACTGCTCTGCTTTGGCAACCGCCATCTGGCAGGAGCGGTTCGGGCGATAGCCGTAGCTTGATGGATGGAAGTCCGGTTCAAAGATGGGCTCGATTATCTG
>NZ_JBHGXH010000330.1:0-1891 GCF_041936445.1 Candidatus Darwinibacter acetoxidans
AAGCGTCGATTTACATCTTTGGTGACATCGTTTCGTGGGAATGGTTTGACAGCGACGTGTCGAGCTACACGCTAGCCAAGGAAATCGAGGGGCTGGACGCTGATATCATCAACGTCTACATCAACTCTTACGGCGGTGAAATAGCAGAGGGGCTGGCTATCTATAACCAGCTGAGACGGCACAAAGCGACGGTCAAGACGTATTGCGAGGGGTTTGCCTGCTCTGCTGCAAGCATGGTGTTCATGGCCGGTGATGAGCGAATCATGTCCAACCCGTCGTTGCTGTGGCTCCATAACGCTCAATGGGGCGAGTGGGGCGACTATCATGCGCTGAGGAAGGCTGCAGACGATACGGAGAAAATCAATGAGGCTGCCGAGCAGGTGTATTTGAACCATGTCAATATCAGCAAAGACGAACTGAAGGCCATGATGGATGTGGAAACGTGGCTCAGTCCCGCCGAGGCTTTGGAGATGGGGTTTGCCACGGCCATTGAGGATGCCGGATCGAGCAAGAGGCCGACGCAGAATCTCCGAAAGCAGCTGATGGAGATGATCTTGAGTCGGCAGTCGAATGACAGCAAGCTGCAGGTCGATGTGGATCTGGATGGATTAGCAGACGTGCTGGAAGCCAGGCTGAAGGGGCTGATAAAGCAGAAGGCAGGGCATGAACCAGGGCCAACGCCTGAGCCAGAGCCAACGCCTGAACCCGAACCGGAGGACAACAAGCTGCAAAATCTAATGACGGCACTATTTGCCGTGAAGGAGGATTAACTGTGAAGAACATGGATCTGCTGGTAAAGCAGAAGAATGAGATTGTTGCGAAGATCAACCAGGCCATGAAAGATGGCGACGAGGCGGCCTTTGCCGCAGCGTTCACGGAGTACACCGACATGCTGCAAGAGGCTGTCATGGCCGAGGCTAAAGGCCTCGTGCAGGCGGCAGACAACCAGATCCTGGCCGGTCGTGGCGTGCGCGCCCTGACCAGCGAAGAGACCAAGTATTACCAGAAGATCATCGAGGCGATGAAGTCCAGCAATCCGAAGCAGGCTCTGAGCGGCTTCGACGCTGTGCTTCCGGAGACCATCATCAATGCCGTATTCGAGGACATCACCGAGGAGCACCCGCTCCTGTCGGAGATCAGGTTCGACAATGCTTCTGCGCTAATCAAGTGGCTTTACAGCACAATGGACGGACGGTTCCTAGCGTGGTGGGGGCCGCTCTGCGGCGAGATCAAGAAGCAGTTGGCAGCTCAGTTCAACTACCTGAACCTCGAGCAAACCAAGTTGAGCGCCTTCGTGCCGGTTTGCAAGGCGATGTTAGACCTCGGCCCTGCATGGCTCGACCGCTACGTCCGTACCATCCTGGCAGAGGCAATCGCAAATGGGCTGGAGCAGGGTATCATCAGTGGGCGTGGACTGGCTGACCAAGCTGCAGATCCCGAGGACCGTATCTACGAACCTATCGGCATGGATCGCGACCTGACAGTGTTCGACAACACTACGGGATACGCACCAAAGGTGCCGATCCCTGTGACGCAGTTCACTCCGGCGGTCTACGGCGACCTGGCGTCGCGGCTCGCGGTGGGCCCGAATCTGCTCAACCGCACGGTGACACAGTTGCTGATGGTGGTCAATCCGGTTGACTACCTCAACAAGGTCATGCCCGCAACGGCCTTCCAGCGTCCCGACGGATCATGGGTGCGTGACATCCTGCCTCTGCCGACCAAGATCGTGCAGAGTGCCTATGTGGAGCAAGGCAAGGCCATTTTGGGCCTAGCCAAGCGCTACATCATGGCTATGGGCACCGGCAAGGGCGGGCGCATCGAGTATAGCGACGAGTATCGCTTCCTCGAGGACGAACGCACCTACCTCATCAAACTCTACGGCACCGGC
>NZ_JBHGXH010000331.1:0-5007 GCF_041936445.1 Candidatus Darwinibacter acetoxidans
TACCGGGAGCTAGCCCAGGTGAAAAAAGATCTGGACACCTGGTCCTTCTACATCCTCACCGCCTATCCACATTTGGAAAAGGTGTTTGGCCAGCGGGCCACCAAGCGCCGCAAGCTGTATAACGGTGGGATCGAATGTCAGTATTACCAATACTACGGGCCCAGGCCCCCTAAACGCAGGACCTAGCGCGTCAAGGCCGCCCCTGGGGGGAGCGGCCTTTTTGTGTTCCTTTGGGCTAGACAAAGATGAAGTATAGGATGCTGATCACCACAATTCCCACTAAGCCGCAGACCAGGGAAGCCAGGGTCTGGAGGCGATAAGCCTGGCTCACCTCCATATCCGAGAACTGGGCCACAACCCAGAAATAGCTGTCGTTGGCGTGGGAGACGGTCATGGAGCCCGCGCCGATGGCCAGAACTGCCAGGGTTGGTCCCAGCCCCGAAGCCAAACCCAGAGCGTTCAGCAGCGGAGCAACAATCCCCGCTGTGGTGATAATGGCCACGGTGGAAGAGCCCTGTGCGGTCTTCAGGGCCGCGGAGAGCAGGAAAGGCACGAAAATGCCAAAGCGCAGGCCACTTAACACATCGGAGATATACGCGGCGATGGGCGTGTCCCGGATCACCTGACCTAAAGCGCCCCCCGCACCGGTGATCAGGATAATGGTCCCGGCACTGGCCAGGCCCACCCCCACCCAGTCGCCCAGTACTTCCTTGGTGATTTTCGGCACCGTAAGGAAGGCCAGAAAAACACCGATCAGCAGAGCGATATTGGGATTCCCAATAAAGCTTAGCAGCGCTTGGAGGGACCCGCTGCCCAGGGGTCTGCTGGGGTAGTCGGCGAAGGACTTTAAGGCAATGAGCAGCACAGGCACCACGATGGGCGCGAAGGATTTTAAGACTGAAGGGTACTGCCGATCATCAACCTCTTCCGCCTCGGTTTCCTGCGCCGGATCAATGTAGATCCTCGAAGCGTAATGCTTGGCGAAAAAATACCCGGCGAGAATCGTGGGGATGGAAACGATCAAACCCCAGATGATCACCGAGCCTAGATCCGCCCCAATGGTGCCGGCCCCGGCAATGGGCCCCGGTGTTGGCGGTACAAAAACATGGGTGGAATAGAGCCCCATACTCAGGGCGATGGCGAACACGGAAAGGGACTGTTTACTGCGCGCGGCCATGGTGCGGTTCAAAGGTGAGAGGATCACAAAGCCCGAATCGCAAAAGACGGGCACGGAAACCACGCCCCCGGTAAAGGCCATGGCCAGTGCCGAGCGGCCCTCTCCCACCAGCTTCAAGATGGAGCTGGCCATGACCATGGCCGCACCGCTTTTCTCCATGATGAACCCGATGATGGTGCCCGCGGCAATCACAATGCCGATACTAGATAGGGTGCCTCCAAAGCCCCCAGTTATGGAACTGATCACCTGCTGCGGAGGCAAACCCGCAATCAGCCCCACACCCAAGGAAGCCAAGAGCAGAACAACAAAGGGATGAAGTCTCACCCGGGCGGTCATCACCACGATGAAGGCGATGGCGGCCAGGAGCAGGACGAGCAGGCCCGGTCCTTGCATGGAATCACTCCTTGTTTTTAATACTGTACAAACGAATCACTTCAGCCGTCTGGTTTTCCAGAAGTTCAGCGGCACCCTCCATGGCTTCCTGGAGGGTCATGGGCCGGTTGAGGATGGAGAAGTAAGCGGCAACGCCCTCCCCGTGGAGAATGTCCGCGCTGGGGAGCACGGTGCCCGCGATCACCACGCAGGGCACGCCCAAGGCCCGGCTGCGGCGGGCTACACCCATGGGCACCTTGCCGTAGGCGGACTGGCCGTCGAACTTGCCTTCTCCAGTGATGACCAAATCGGCCCCGCCGGCCTTGGCCTCAAAGTCCAGCACATTGAGGACGAGTTCAATGCCGGAAACGAGCTTGCCCCCTAAAATGGCCATGAGGCCAGCCCCTAACCCCCCCGCGGCACCGGCCCCGGGAACCCGGCCCACATCCTGGCCCAGATCCCGCTGGAGGATCCGATCGTACCTGGCTAAGGCGGCATCTAGGAATTCCACCATCTCCGGCGTGGCTCCCTTCTGCGGGCCGTACACGTGGGAAGCGCCTTGGGGCCCCGTGAGGGGATTATTCACATCACAGGCCACTTCTATGCGCACATCCGCCAGGCGGGGATCCAGGCGGCTGCAGTCGATGCGGTCCAGGCGGGCCAGCTCCCCGCCTCCTGCGCCTAGAAGCTCCCCATCTGCATCGTAGAAGCGCACCCCCAGGGCCTGGGCCATACCCATGCCCCCATCGTTGGTGGCGCTCCCGCCGATGCCGATGATTAGATGGTCACAGCCCAGATCCAAGGCCCTGGCGATGAGCTCGCCGGTGCCGAAGGTGGTGGTGAGCAGAGGATTGCGCTCTTCCTCCGGCACCAAAACCAGCCCCGAAGCCTGGGCCATCTCGATCACCGCGGTTTTGCCCCCGCCCATCAGGCCCAGCTGGGCCTTGACCGGAGTACCTAAGGGGCCTGTCACCTCGTACTCCAAGAGCTCGCCGCCGCTGGCCACAACCAGGGACTCCACCAGGCCTTCCCCGCCGTCGGAGAGGGGCAGAAGAACCAGCTCCGCCTCGGGTAGAGCCTTCCCCACTCCCCTGGCCATGGCCCGGGCCGCTTCGGTGGAGGTGAGGCTTCCTTTGAAGGAATCGGGGGCTAAGACAATTTTCAGCCTGCTGTCCATTTGCCACTCTCCCCAGCAGCCCTTTGCACAAAGCGGTCAATGCGCTCAAGGGCCTCTTTGATCTCTTCAAGGGAATAGGCGTAGGACACCCGCACAAACCCTTCCCCCGAATCGCCAAAGGCGGAACCGGGCACCACCGCGACCTTCTCTGCTTCCAGGAGGGCGGTGCAGAAATCCTCGGAACTCATCCCCAGATCAGAGATGCGGGGGAAGCAGTAGAAGGCGCCCTTGGGTTCGAAGCAGGAAAGCCCCAGGGCCCGGAAACCCTGGACGATGAACTGCCGGCGCCGGTCATATTCCCCCCGCATCTTCTCCACAGCGGGCAGGCCCTTTTCCAAAGCCTCAATGGCCGCCCACTGGGCCGTGGTGGGGGCGCTCATGATCCCGTATTGATGAATCTTCCGCATCGCACCAATGATCTCCGCAGGACCGCAGGCGTAGCCTAAACGCCAGCCGGTCATGGAAAACGCCTTGGAAAAGCCGCTCACCAGCACGGTGCGCTCGTACATCCCCGGGAGCGCCGCGATGGAAGTATGCTCGATCCCGTAGACCAGTTCCGCGTAGATCTCATCGGAGATGATCACGATCCTGTGCTGGCGCAGAACCTCGGCGATAGCCACCAAGTCCTCTTTTTCCATAACCGCACCGGTGGGATTATTGGGATAACAAAAAACGATGGCTTTAGTTTTGTCAGTGATCAAGGGCTTGATGGCCTCCGCGGTGAGGCGGAAATCATCCTTTTCGTAGGTGGGCACAGGAACCGGCACCCCTCCCGCCATGATGGTCATGGGGCCGTAGGAGACGTAGGTGGGCTCCGGGACCAGCACTTCATCGCCGGGGTTAATCAGGGCCCTTAAGGCCAGATCCACCGCTTCGCTGCCCCCCACCGTGATCAGGATCTGGTTTTCCGGGTTGTACTCCACCTGAAAGCGGCTTGCCAAATAGCGGCTGATGGCCTGGCGCAGCTCCAAAAGGCCGGAGTTGGAGGTGTATCTGGTGCCCTTTTCCACGATGGAGCGGATACCCGCCTCCCGGATCACCTCCGGGGTGGGGAAATCCGGCTCGCCCACGCCCAGGGAGATCACATCCTGCATGGTGGCGGCAATGTCGAAGAACTTGCGGATACCCGACGGCTTAATGGCCTGCACCTTTTGGGATAACAATTCATTAACCAACGCGATCACTTCCCTTCCTTCTGTAAATATTATGCGTATTCTTCAGGCAGATTATAATTCCTACCGGGGGAAATGATTTCGTCTATTGACTGAATTTTCTGCATTGTTTATACTATAATTGCTAGCAAACAGATCGGGCCCGCACAGAAAGGAGGGTTGTTGTGCGCAAAAGATCCGCCGCCTTGCTGCTCTTGGTGGTGCTCCTCCTTGGTCTGGGCAGCAGCGCGGCCCTGGCCAATGCCCCCGCTTCCCCGCCCTTTGGCAGTGAGGTGGTCCCCCTCACCCTGGAGGAGCTGGAGGAAGTGGAAGGCGCCTGGGCCGCCCAGACCGTGGTGGGCGCCGCGGTGGGAGGCGTCTGCTACTTAATCACCACCCCCGTTTCCCAGTGGAACCTGGGAGACTGCTTAAGGCACGTGGTCGCCGGTGCCGTAAGCGGTTTCTTCGGCAGCTTCTTCTAGCCCCCACCCCTACACAGAAAGCCCAGGGCAACCTGGGCTTAACTTCACTCTCACTCTAGAAGGGATGATCCAATGCCGCTCTTGCCATCTGCCATCTTCTGGCTGGTCTTGGCCGCAGCCCTCACCGGGAGCCAGCTGCGCCAGGGCCGCCCCCTAAGCGCCCAGGTGGTGGGCCTGGCCGTGCTTGGAGCAGGCCTGATCCTGGCCGCCGGGAGCCTCAGCCAAACCCAGGCGGGTCCCCTTGGAACCTTCTTGCGCTGGCTGAGCCGCTTTTTGCTGTATCTCGGCCTCACGCCCCTTTTCACCAAGCTCCCCTGGCCCCGCAGCGCGGCGGGGGGAGTGGTCTTTTCCACCTGCATGACGCTCCTGGAGCTTGTGGGCGTTTTGGGCTAGGCCTTTTCCCGGCGGGCGTTTCCCTGCCAGACTAAATAGATGCCAAAAAGGGTGATCACACTGCCCAAGGCCTCCAAGGGGGCAGGCACTTCCTTCAGGATGAACACCGCCATGATGCTGGCCCCCAAGGGCTCCCCCAGGATGGTGACGGAGACCATGGTAGCAGGAAGGTACTTCAAAGCCCAGTTCAAGCTGTTGTGCCCCAAAACCGTGGGCACCAAAGCCAGGGCCACAAACATGAGCCAGGTGAAGCTG
>NZ_JBHGXH010000332.1:0-21027 GCF_041936445.1 Candidatus Darwinibacter acetoxidans
CCCCTTGGGAGCCCCTTGTCAACCTAAGCCTAATTTGCCAAGCACGGCTGCAATCAGCCTTCGAGCCTCAGTGGTGAGCACCTGGATGGCACTTGGGTGGAATACGGAGGTTTCCGCCTCGTAGCCGCCTTCCTGGAAGGCTTCCATGGTGGGGAAATAGCCGAAGTAGCCGTTGGCGTAAGCGACCACCAGCACCTGGGCAGGTTCCCAGCCCTCCTTGATGGATAGGCCCAGCTCGGCAAAGGGTTCACCGGGGATGCCCACCAATACCGTATCGCCCACAGCCAAGGCCTGCAGGGGAACGTCCAGCTCGCTGCGGCCTTCCGCCTTGTAATCCTCCAGAGAAGCCTGGAGTACAGTTAGATAGACTTCCTCGATACTGAGCTGCTTCGCTTCGGAACTCTCCGGCGGCAAGGCCTGCCTCCTTTCCCGCAGCTCCGCGAGGCTCAGCCCAAGTTCGTCCAGGGTGGGCAAGTGCTTTAGGGGGAGCGGAATCCTGCCGCTGACCACCTGCAGAAAAGGCTCCGTGCAGCTTACACCATCCCCCAAAGCATTCAGGGCTGCCTGGGCGATGGTCGTTCCCACTTCCTCCGCCTTGGTAAAGGTGCGGAAGTCAATCTGCTCGCCCAAGGCGCTGGCATCCGCGGAATAACCGATATTGACATTCCCCGCCGCGCCGGTCAACACCAAAGTGCAGCACCCAGGATGCTGCCTGGCTACAGCTCGCCGGAGAAAGCCTGGATAGTCCGCAGAATACTCCAAGTTCTCCGCCCCCAGCACTGTGGGGTGCAGACCGAAATTGACCAGGCAGCCCACAAGCTCCGCACCTGCATAAAACCCCACCGCCTGCACTGCAGGATCGGGGGTTTCCTCCAGCGTTCTCCGGTTCTTAGCCACCCCCGCCAAGGCGGCCCTTCCCCGTTTCACCTCAACTGCCTGAAATTTCCCCTGGGCCTCCTCCAGGGCCAGCACTGCCCCGGAGATAATGCGGTCCACAGTGCTCTCGTTTCCGTCAAAGCCGAACTTTTTGGAGACCGCCGGGCCGGAATGGGTGTGGGTGGCGCAGATCAGGAGATTATCCCCGGGAATCCCCAGGGCGCCCTCGGCTCGCCTGCGGATTTCCCGGCAGATCTCTTCCGTAACTTCCAAAAGGTCCAGGTTCAAAACCGCAGCCCGCAGAGGACCCTGCTCAAATACCGCGGCATGGGCAGACAGCTGATCATGCACCCCTTGGGCGCCCTTTACCCGCGCCAGATAACCGGCCATGGGGCTGCCTAGCTGAGGGGTGATCGCGGCGCGGCCGAACCCCGCGCGCAATGTTACGGTCATTGGGCCTCACCTTCCACCTGCCGCTCCATTCTCTCCAGGAGCTGGATAATGAGCATCAGACAGCGGGCAATGTGGAAAGGATCCTTGACCGGCAGGGCCACCACCGCTTCCATGGGCGCGCCTTGGCGATCCCGGATCTGAATCCATTCGCCCACCGCGGGATCCGGATGGGGGAAGGTGCGGAAGGTGTACTCCTTAGTCTTGGCATAGAGCTCCCAAAGCGTAGGGCGCTTGGTCAGCGCGTAGGCCAAGAGGGTTGTATACAGGGCTTCGGAATGGGGCCACCAGAGCTTATGGGACCAGTCCTGCTGCACTTTGCGCACCATGGGATGTCCGGCCAGCGCCCCCACTTCGCCCCGGGGCGCTCCCCCATCCCGATCCACAAAGAGCAAAAGTCCTCCGTACTGCTCGTCCCACCCCACTTTATAGGTAGCTTCCGCCAGATCAGCGCAGGCCTCCACCAGCGCCTGATCCCCATCCTCCAGGGCCTGGTGCAGCATAAACCACAGGCACTCCAAGGAGTGACCGGGGTTGATATAGCGTTCCAGAAGCGACTCCCCGGGCTGGCCCGGCTGGACCATTTCCTGCAAAAGGCCCCCTTTGTAGAAGAGGTCGAAGATGAGCTGCACATAGCCCCGGCACTTCTCGTTGGTCTGTAAGTGATCCAGATCACCCAGCGCCCGCTGGGCATCACGCAGCTCTTGACTGGTGGTGAGCAGGATCATGGCCACGCCGTGGGCGTACATCCCCTGGGGAATAGGATAGGGATCGGTGCGGAATTCCCCCTGCAGCCTGCGCTCAATACTTTGGTAAAGCTCCCCGGCAAACTGGAGGATCTCCCTGTTTCCCGTCACCCGGGCATAGCAGCTCAGACCCAACACCACAAAGCAGTCCGCGTAAATGCTGGTGGCCAGGCCGCTGCCTGGTGCGGGTTCCTTGGGTTCACCTGTTCTACTCAGCAAAAAGGCGGCGCTGCCATCCGGCAAAAGCGCATGCTGGAGGAGGAAATCCACACCCAGCTTGGCATAGTCCAAGAAGCGCTCCTCACCCAGCATGGCCGCGAGTTCCGCGAAGACCCAGACCAGCCGGCCCTGGGACCACACATACTTGTCTGTACTTACCAGCTCCGTCCCCGCGTTATTGAAGCAGGTGAAGTACCCGCCGTAGTCCCGGTCCAAAGCACGCTGGATCCAAAAGGGCAGGATGTTATCGCAAAGCTCCCGCCGATAGAACGCCAGCTCCTCCTTGATCTTCAGCTCCGGCGCCACCGCTACCACTTCTCCTTATTCTCCATCAGCAGCTTAAAGGTCTGCTCCAGCTCCTCTTGGCTGGAAAGCTCCAGCACCACCGACTGTACATGGGGCAGGTTCACTACCCGGCGCCACACTTCTGCCACCTCGTCCCATTCTTGAGGAGGAATGTGACTGCCCTTATCCAGGCTTTCGTAGAAATAAAAGTGGACGTGGCGGATGTGATCCCGCAGCAGATCCACATACTCCACAAGCTTAAGCTCCCCGCCGCGCACCTTGGGATTGGATGCCGCGTGCCCGGTGTCAAAGGTAAGGCCCTTCAGCCCCGCCCGCTGGATCATCTCCAGGTGGGTGTGGGGATCGGTGGTCCAACCCACCTTGAGGTTTTCCAGGAGGACCATGCCGTTGCGCTCCGCGGCGAACCTCCCCAGTTCCTCCAGGTGGCGGAGGGCAGTATGCCAATCCAGCTCCTCCACGGGAATGGAATTGGAGCCCACATGGAGGGTGATGATCTGGGGCTCGCTCTGCTGCTGCAGCCAGGGAGCCAGGTACTCGATGTAGAGCTGCATGTAGCGCAGGGACGCTTCGGCGATCAGGAGATTGCCGTGGGCCAGCTCCACATCCACCGTGGGCAGGTGGAAGGTGTAGCGCAGATCGGGATACCGATCTAAACTGCGGAAAAAGGCGTCACGCCGCGTTTGCGGCGTGCGCAGCCGGAAGCTATTCAGATACCACTCCACTCCACCGTAGCCCTGGGCTTGGGCGTAGCTTAAGATCTTTTCTGTGTCGGTGCCGAATACTCGGCTGGAAAACATGAGTTTGGGTCTGGTCATTTCCCTATCCCACCTTGAAACTGGAAGTAATGGACTTGCCCAAGAAACGGTTCATGACATACACCACGATGAACACCATGGTGATGAGCAGCGTGGAGAGGGCACTGGCCTCGCCAAACTTGCCGTCCGCCACAGCTCCCCAGATCAAAATGGGCAGTGTCCTGGTGCGGGCCGAGTAGAGCAAAATCGTTGTACTCAGCTCCTGAAGCAGGGTGGCGAAGGTCAGGATGGTACCGGAGATGATCCCCGGCAGAATCAGGGGCAGGCTCACCCTGCGGAAGGTGTACAGCCAGTTGGCTCCGGCGATCATGGACGCCTCTTCCAAAGTGGGATCCAGCTGGGAGAGGCTGGCCACCGCGGAGCGGAACACATAGGGGGTTCTACGGATCATGTACGAGATCAAAATGATGGTGTAGGTTCCCCCCAGGGCAAAGATGGACCCGCTGCCGAAGGCGGAGATGACCGCCACCGAAACCACGGTACCGGGCAGGATAAAGGGTGCCATGATGGCCAGATCCAAAATGAGAGCTCCCCTGGGCTTACGCCGCTCGGTGATGTACGCCACCAGGCAGCCCAGCACCGCGCAGAGCAGAGATGCCGTGGTGGAAAGATACAGCGAGTTGAGGATAGGTTTGCCGGCAATCTCCGGAATCCGGGCGTAGTTGGCCCAGGTAAAGCCCTCGGGGCCTGTTCTCCCCCACCTGGTGAAGAAGGACATGACCACCATGGTGATCTGAGGTGCCAGGGAGATGAGCAGCACCAAGAGGCAGAACACGGTGGCGATAATCCTGATGGCCGGATGGGTGTGCTGGGCAAACTGGGAGCGGGAAGCTCCGATGGTCTCGTACTCCCGCTTGCTGATCACGAACTTCTGCAGAAGCAGCGCCCCGCCGGTAATGGCCACACTCACCAGGGAAATGGCTGCAGCCCCGTTCAGATCGTAGAATCCGTTCACCCGGAAGTAGATCAGGGTGGGCAGCACATACTCTTCGCCCCCTAGGATAGCGGGTATGCCGAAGTTGCCCATGGCCCGGATGAAGACCAAGATGGCCCCCGCGCCCAAGCTGGGTAGAACCAAGGGCAGAGTGACGGTGCGCAGAATGCGGCTGCGCCGTGCACCCATGATCATGGCCGCCTCTTCCAGAAGGGGATTAGCCGCCTCAAAGGCCCCGTAGGCCAAGAGAAACACAAAGGGATAGTAGGTTACGGTCATGACGAAGATGACCCCAAACAACCCATAGATGGAGGGCAGTTCCAGGCCAAACAGGCCTAAAAAGGCGTTGATCCACTGCCGCACCAGCCCCTGCCTGCCCAAAAGCAGAATCCAGGAAAAGGCCCCCACAAAGGAAGGCAGGATCACGGGCAGGATACCCAGGGAGAGGATGAGGTTCTTAAAGGGCATCTTCACCCGGGCGACAAAGTAACCCATGGGCACACCGATGAGCATGGTGCAGAACACCACCGCGAAGCTCACGATAAAGGAGTTCCGCAGGCTCATGCGGTAGAGGTTGGACGTGGCGAAGCGTTCGAAGTTGTTCAAAGAGAACGGTCCGAACGTGAAGTGCCTACCCGCGGGCAGGAAAGCCCGGATAAAAGTGGTCACCAAAGGCCAGAACAGAAAGATGACCATGAAGATCAGGGGAACACTGAATACCAAATAAGGGGTGAAGTCCTTGCTCAGAAAGCGCCGAAGCCTGCTTTCCGGCTCGTTGGGGCGGACCGCCATTACTCCTCCCCTCCTTCAGCAAACAGGAAGCCCACATCCTGCGGGAATTGGACGGCAATTTCATCTCCCTCCAAAACACCGGGAACTAGGCGCCGCATATCCACTTCGATGGCCCTCTCTGTACCGCCCTGCTCCAGGGCCACTTCATAGCGCACCACCTGGCCCAGGTGCTGGATAATGCGCACCCTGCCCCGCACCTGTCCTTCGGTGGGGCTTGGGGCGATCTGCAGGTGTTCGGGCCGGAAACCAACGGTGATCCTGTCGCCTGCTTTGGCTCCCTGGGCATCAGAGGCAACCTTGGGGGTGAAGCGCAAATCGTAGCCAGCGCTGTCCAGCTGGATTTGGTAGTGGTCCCCATCCATAGACACGATGCGGCCTGGGAAGAAGTTCATTTTGCCGATGAAGTTGGAGACAAAGGCATTCGCTGGATTATGATAGATTTCGTCCGAAGAGCCGATTTGCTCAATGATACCGTCCCGCATGATGGCCAAGCGGTCGCCAATGGCCATGGCCTCCTCCTGGTCGTGGGTGACGAAGATGGTGGTAATATTGGTCACCTTTTGAATGCGGCGGATTTCGGCGCGCATGTGCCTACGCAGCTTGGCGTCCAAGTTGGCTAAGGGTTCATCCAGCAGCAGGATCTGGGGATCGTACACCAACGCCCTGGCCACCGCCACCCGCTGCTGCTGACCGCCGGAGAGGGCAGTGGGGCTGGGATTGCGCTTGAGCACGTCGGGCAGACCCACCAGCTCCATGATCTCCTCCACCTTCCGTTTCACGGTGGCTTGGTCCACTTTGCGCACCCGCAGACCGTAGGCCACATTTTCAAAGACGTTCAGGTGGGGATAGAGGGCGTAGCTCTGGAACACCATCCCGATGTTGCGCCGGAAGGGCGGAATGCTGGTGACGTCTTGATCGTTGTAGAAAATGCTGCCGGAACTGAGGGTCTCCAGACCTGCTGTACAGCGCAGCAAGGTGGTCTTGCCGCAGCCACTGGGGCCAAGCAGACAGAAGAGTTCTCCCGGTTCAATGGTGAAGGACACTTTTTTCAGTGCGTGTACTGGTGGATCTCCTGGAAAGATCTTTTCTACTTCTTTGTATCTAATGCGTGAACTCACCTATCTTTACCTCCTAAAATCTAGCCCGGAGCAACTCCGGGCTAGACTTGTCGCTCTCCTTTTAGAATACTGCGTCGGAGAACCGCATGGTCAGATCTTCGCGGATCTCGGCAGCTTTGGCGTCATCATAGTCAATGAGCACGACCTCGCTCAAGGGCGGGAGGGGCCCAGGACCAGGGGCATCGGGATGCACGACCCGGCGCTGTCTGGTTTCCACGATGATGCGGTACGCATCCAAAGAGGTGAGGAAATCCATGAACAGCTTGGCGTTCTCCGGATTGGGGCCGCCCTTCAAGATGCCGGAGCCGTCGAACCTGGCACCGGTTCCATCCTCTGGGTAAATGGCAATGACCGGAGCCCCATCGTTGATGGCCAGGGCGATGTTGCCTTCACCGGTTACGCCAATGGCATATTCGCCCCGGGCAACAGCTTCTGGAACCATGGTGGAAGAGGCGGTGAAGATGGCGTTCTTGCCCACTTCCACGCAGAAATCGAAGCCATACAGTTCATACATCATGAACAGCTGAGCATAGGCCGATCCAGAAAGGGCCGGGTTGGCCAGGATGATTTCCCCTTTGTACTTGGGATCAGCCAAGTCCTTCCAGGTCTTGGGATAATCTTCCGGAGCCAGCAGATCGGTATTGACCATGAAAGCCTGCAGCGGCATGGAATAGCCGTAGTAACGGGGAACATCGGCACTATCCCTGAGGTTTTCTGGGATCTCATCGTGGTTCGCGGCTTTATAGGGTTCCAGCAGATCGTATACCGCATCTAAAGATTCCTTGGCGATACCCAGGATGATATCACCGCCGGGACGGGGAGCCTCCGCCTGCATCCTGGTGAGCAGCTCACCGGAGCCAGCGCGGATCAGGTCCACAGCAATGCCGGGATAAAGCTTCTTAAACTCAGCAACCAGAGCCTGGGCTTCTTCTTCCGAAGCGGCACTCCAAATGGCCAAACTACCGGTTTGGGCCAGCGCGGCACCGCCCACAAGCACCAGCGTCAACAGAGTGATAGCCAACACCACAAACGGTTTTCTCAACGACTTCTACCTCCTTGACAAGTAATCAGTTTCTCCAAAGACAGGTAACTAAGAGCCTAGCTGTAGCCATCCCCCCTCCGCGTTACACCGTGTTACTAATACGTTCAATCTCTTTACAAAAACTCCTGCACTGGTAAAGGAATTTGACGTCAGGTAAAGCCTGGCGGGCCGCATCTGGCAGGAACTACCCAGCAGCGCCAGGTCATGCTGCTGCGCTACTTCTCAAAGTCCCGCAGAAACAGACTCGCGGACTCCTGGTCGAGATAGAGCGTTACTCCAGGATGGGTCCGGAGGATGGAAGCTGGGCAGGCATGCTCAATGGGCCCCAACAGGGCATCCCGCACAGCCTGGGCTTTCCGGGCCTCGGGAACTACGGATATTATGGTTTTGCAGGACATGATGGCGGGGATGGTGAGGGTGACAGCCTCCCGGGGAACATCATCCAAGGTGGGGAACCACCCTTCCCCCAGCTGTTGCTTTCTGCAGGCTTCGTCCAGCTCCACCACTTTCACCAGCTGCTTGTCCTGGAAATCAGCCACAGGCGGATCGTTGAAGGCAATGTGCCCGTTTTCCCCGATGCCGATAAAGCCCACATCGATGGGATTCTCCTTCAGCAGTGCGGCATAGCGCTGGCATTCCGCCTCAATATCCGGCGCATCCCCTTGGATGTAATTGAAGGCTGCTGGGTGGAACTGCTGATCGATCCGCTCCCGCAGCCAGAGGCGGAAACTCGCGGGATGATCTGGGGAAATACCCTTGTATTCGTCCAAATGGAAACCATGAACCCGCTGCCAATCGATGTCTTGCTTCTTCAAACCTTCAACCAGGGGAAACTGGGATGTGCCGGTGGCGAAAAGGATATTGACGCTTTCCGGAGCCAGCTTTGCGATCACCTCCGCGGCGTGCTGAGCCGCGGCTAACCCCAGTTCTTCTTTGGTTGGAAAGATCTTCACCTGAATGCTGCCGATTTTCAACTCTTGTACTGCCATGAGAGCACCTCCTGATGTTTTAGATAATCCCTACACGTCCTTACAGCAGATGACGGACCCTGTAGGCGTATTTTTCCTCATATTCTTTGTTCAAGCGATCCCCTTCCGGTAAGTTGGCACTGGTCCAAACCGGGGGCCGCACTCCCCGTTCCAGGAGCTTCTCCGCGGTGGTCATCATCAGCAAATTTATGGCGAAAGCATTGGCAAAGGTCGAGGTGGGTCCCATCTTTTGGGGGATACCCTCCACAGCCACCACCGCATCTCCCAGGGGCAGATGGACATCGATATACATGTCCGCGATCTCGTGGAGATTCTTGCCGCTGGGATGCCGCGCCGGAGCGCCGGGAGGCACATGCTCAGCGAAACTGGTGGATGTGAGGGCTATGGAGGTCACACCCCGCCTCTTACACTCCAAGGCGCAATCGATGGTCATGGAGTTGATGCCATAGGCGTTAACAATTACCAGGACATCTCCCTGCTGCACCCCATAGGAATCCAAGACGGCTGCAGCATATCCCGGCGTTCTCTCGATGTAGTTGGAACGCTTGGCGCCGAACATGAGAATAGTTCCGGGGTCAAGGATGGGATTCACGCAGGCCAGGCCGCCGGCCCGCCAGAGGACTTCTTCAGCGGCTAGATTGGAATGCCCGCCTGGACCGATGATGTTGATCAGCTTATCCTGCATCACAAAGTCCGCTAACACCTCTGCGGCCCGGTCAATGGCTTCTTGTTCTTCTTCAGCGATGCTGCGGATGATTTCTGAGACCGCGGTCAGATACTGTTTGGTGATGTCCCGCATTTCCTAACTCTCCTCTCAGGGGTTGTACCGTGCCTTACAAGTCCCTTCCTTGACTCTGCTCGAATCTGACCTGGCCGCCAACCATCACTAAAGATACGTTTATGTCCGCATCAAACACGACCAGATCTCCGTCCTTACCAGGTGCGATCTGCCCTTTGCGCTCAGCGATTCCCAAGAGTTTAGCCGGCGTCAACGTGACCATCTTCACAGCGTCCACCAGAGGTACCTCAGCGAGCTTGACCATGGTGCGCACCAAGCGATCGGAAGTACTCACACTTCCGGCAAACGCGCTGCGGTCAGGCAGCTTAGCTACGCCGTCTTCAATAATCACCCGCTGTCCATCTTTGAGGCTGCCCAGAATCGACTCGCCTTCCGGCATCCCGGCACCCCTCATGGAGTCGGTCACAAGACAGATCCGATCAGGCCCCTTCACTTTGTAGGTGAGCTGCAGCAGGCTCTTGGGCAGATGCACACCATCTGCGATCACTTCCACGGTTAGTTCATCCAGGAGCAGGGCGCTTTCGATCACTCCGGCGTAACGGTAGGCGTTGATCCGCCTCACTCCAGACATGGCTGAATAGAGGTGCGTTACCAGCCGGAACCCATTTTCCACCGCCGCCACCACGTCTTCGTAGACCGCATTGGTGTGGCCCATGGAACAGAGAATACCCCGCTCCGAGAGATAGCGCCCCATCTCCAAGGCCCCCGGCAGCTCGGGAGCGATGGTCCAGCGCTTGACCTCGCCGGAGTATCCCACGATCCGGCGATACTCATCCGGATCGGGATTTTTGATGTACCGGGGATCCTGCGCCCCGGCCTGCTCCCTGGAAAAGTAGGGACCCTCCAGATGCAGCCCGTGGAGATTCGGCCCATCCTTGAGCTTGGACTTGGCCTGGGCGAACTTATCCAAGGTGTCAAACAACTCATCCAAATCGGACGTTAGGGTGGTAGGCATGATGGTGGTGGTACCGTAACGCAGGTGGGTGCGCGCCGCCTCCATGATGGCCTCCACCGAACCATCCATGAAATCGTGCCCCCCGGCACCGTGGGTGTGGATATCGATGAACCCCGGAGCTATGTAAGCGCCTCCAACATCGATAACCCGATCCTGCTCTTGCATTTCCACCTGATCGCTGGGAAGCACCGCTGCGATCCTACCGCCTTCAACGATGACACTGCTGCTATGCAGGGCACGTATGGGTGTGATCACGGTTCCGTTGGCTAGAATAGTCCTAATTCTAATCACTCCCCTAGACCTTACAGTTCACTGGTTCATCTACACCGGGCTGGGATGCCAACAGCACTGGGCCCGGTCTGCTGCGTACATCAGGGCACTTGTTAATCGTTTTTACAACATCCCTTATTCTACGGGGTTTGTTAATGTCCTTCCCACAGAGCACATTTAACAAATCATCCTTTTGATCGGCTTCAAAAAGTCCCCCCTTAATTCACGCCCGATCGCAGGTCGGTGATGTTGTTAATCATTTTATGCTTAAGCCAAGGATTATTCTCTGTACGGCTGGGGTAGGCAAAAAAGATGCCCCGCTTCCCCAGGGAAGGCTAATCTGCGATAGAGCCCTCCGCGGGAAACGAGGCGACGAGTTAGTTTACTTAATTCACTGTTGAACCGTTAAACAGGTGGCGGATAGCCAGAGAGCTGATCCCCACTAAAATGGCATCTGATTTGATGGCAGTGGGAACGATCTGGAAGGAACCCAAAGATGACTTGAGCACCCGCCTTTCCACCGCCCGTTCAATCATCTGGCAGAACTTCTCCCCCGCCTTGACAAAGCCATTGCCCAACACCACTACTTCTGGTCCGAACAAGGTGATCATGTTGGCCAAAGCCAGCCCAACATATTCCGCCGTACGTTTGAGGAGGTTGAGGGCAAGTTCATCCCCCTGTTCGATCTGTGCGTAAAGAGCAGCAAAGAGAGATTCCACATCACCATCGTCAATGTGCTCAAAGCGCTGGCTGATGGCCTTGCACTGCCTCACCAGGGCAGGCACAGACACCAAAGCCTCCAGGCAGCCCTGATTGCCGCAGTGGCAGAAGGGGCCCGAAGGATCAACGGTTATATGCCCAAGCTCACCGGTGACCAGACCATCCCGGGCCACAAGCTCACCGTTCATCATGATTCCGCAGCCAATGCCGCTGCCATAGTTCACATAGACCACGTTGCTTTTCCCCACTGCAGAACCCTGCCAGACTTCCGCGAGGAGGGGAGCATTGGCGTTGCGTTCAACAACCATGGGAATCCCAACTAACCGCTGGAGATGCTCCACCAAGCACACGTCTTCCCAGCCCAGGGTTACAGAGTGCTTAATGAAGGCCCGCCCCGCATCGACGACACCTGAAACGGCTACGCCCATCACCTTGAGATCATACTTTTCCTTAAAGGAGTTAACCGCGGCAGCGACTCTAGCCAGGGCCTCTTCGGGGGAACCATCCAGCGGTACCGTGTCGTTTTCCCAAAACTCCATATCTGGAGTGAGCACCGCCACTTTGGCGATGGCTCCTTGGAGATGGACGGCGCAGATCTTGAAGGCGTGGGGGTTGATCTGCAGATAGCCGTGGCTGCTGTCCCCCTGCTGTGAACTTGTGACCAGCCCTTCTTCTATGAATTCGTTGATGATGTTGGTGATGGTGGCGCGGGTCAGCCTTGTCTTCCGCGCCACGCTAGCCCGTCTGATGGGCCCATGCAGGCGGATGGTGTTGTAGACGAGAAAGCGATTGTGGAGCTTAACATCTGTCAAGTTGTAGCCATAGACCTGCTTCACTCTGTCAATCCCCTCCACAGGGCGATTTCTCTGTCCGGGACGAATATCCTTCCAGAGAACAGACGCTCGGTTTGCTGGCCAAAGCCAAAGCCCGAGCACCCTTGACACGCAAACCACAAAGGTGGGGGGTGTCGCCGTCATGTTAACAAAAGTTGGACAGGCTGTCAACGCTGTATTGCCGCGGTGCGGGAAAACGACAAACGAAGGTAAGGTGATGATGGGTGCCGGTTAACCCTTCGCCAACACCAAATGCACCATCAGCCTGATGCCCTGGCTTAGGGCCTCTTCGTTAAAGTTGAAAGTGTCGGTGTGCAGGGCTGTGGCCTGCTCTGCTTCACCGGTGCCCAGGAAAACCAAGCAGCCCTTGGCCTCCTGGAGGAAGTAGGCGAAGTCTTCGGCGATCATGGAAGGCTGGTTCAGTGCATGGGCCCGCTCGGGTCCAAAGAGTCTCCCAACCAAGTCCAGGATCTGGGCCGCCTCCTTAGGGTCATTTAGCACCGGCGGGCAAAGCTCCTGGTAGTTGAAGTCGCAGGCGGTGCCTGCGGCCGCGGCTGCACCTTGCAGGGTCTCTTCTAACCACCGTGCGATACGCCCAGCTGTCCCCGGGGTGACGGCCCGCACTGTGCCCTCCAAGGAAACGGAACTGGCGATACTGTTGTAGGATGTCCCGCCCTGAATCGTGCCTACGCTCACCACCGCCGGATCCACAGGATCCACCTTCCTGCCCACGATACTCTGCAAGAGCGTAACCCAATTGGCCGCAGCCAAAATGGGATCCACGGTCAGGTGCGGATTGGCCCCATGGCCCCCCTGGCCGGAGAAAGTGGCCTGAAACCTGGCGGCACCGGCCATGGCCGGCCCGGGCTTGATCCCGAAGTGCCCCAGGGGTAGACTGGGCCAGACATGGAAGGCGTAGAAAAAATCGGGTTTGGGATCCGCCAGCACCCCCCGGTCGATGAGGGCCTTGGCACCCTGCAGCAGCTCTTCCGCGGGCTGGAAGACGAATTTCACCGTCCCTGGGACTTCATCTGCCAGCTCCCTAAGCACCATGGCCGCGCCCAGGAGCATGGCCGTGTGCCCATCGTGCCCGCAGGCATGCATTACCCCAGCGTTTTTGGACTGGAAAGGCAAGCCTGTCTGCTCCTGGATGGGCAGGGCGTCCAAATCAGCGCGCAGTCCTGTCACAGGACCCGGTTTGCCTCCCCGCAGGATCGCGGCGGCACCGGTGGTGTCACCCAAATCCATAACTTCCAAACCCAGCTCAGCCAGGTGTTTCTTCACCAAGGCGGTGGTCTTCACTTCCCTAAAACCCAACTCCGGTTCGCTGTGGATGCGCCTTCTGATCTCGATAACCTGGGGAAGATGTTTTTTCACCAGGTCATTGACTGCCTCGGCGGGGAAAAAAGCTGCCATCTTATCCCTCACTCCCTCAAGTGTGAAAGGCCACGCCCAGGGAAGCCCCGGGCGTGGCGCTTTGCGTCACAAAGATTATCTCTAGAGCTCCTAATTAGTGAGCCAGTCCACCAGCTGCTGCCAGAGCTTGTTGTACTGCTTCCACTCCACGAACTCCGGGGAACCCCAATGGGGCGCGCAGTCCGAGGTGAAGGCCGCGGTCTTGCCCTGGCCGTAGGTACCCACCACCAAAATGGGATCCTCGCCTGCCACGGCCAAAACTTCCGCCCCTTCCTTGGCGATCACCTGGTTGTAGCCCAGAAGCATGGGCCACTGGGCATCCAAGCCCTGCACCACCGGATGATCCGGCTTAGACACCTCAGGATAGACACCTTCCGGTATTTCCACCCGGTCATCATGGGCCAACAGGGTAACCGGCAGGATCTCCTCCACAGGCGAGTTTTTGTACTTAGCCTTCCCGTCAATGCCGGTAAAGGACATGTAGCCGCCGATCATCACAAAGGCGCCGCCCTGCTCCACGTATTCTCTGAACAGCTTCAGGCGGTTGGGCGTAGCTATGGACCGCTCGAAGGTATCGGGATGGAGCAAGAGGGTATTGGCCCCGATATCGCTGAGGATCACTGCGCTGTATTCCTTCAGTTTAGCGAGATCGGTGGGCACTTTGCTGGGGGCGTGGTGGTTGGGGATGTAATCCACCTGGTAGCCGCCTTCCTCCAGCGCCTCGATGAGCCATTTGGCCCCCTCATCGTATTTGGTCGTAAAGAAGGCATCGAAACCCTTGAGATGGATGGAAAACACTTCCCAGCTTTCACCAACCAGCAGCACTTTCTTCATGTTAACAACCTCCTTAAGCGTTTTCTAGGCCGCACCACTCAACCAGCAGATTGGCGTACAGGAGAATTGCGGTTAAGTAGTCTTCCACAGGTATGGATTCATTGATGCTGTGGGCCTGTTCTGGTTTCCCCGGTCCCAGGACAATGGTGGGAATCCCCGCAATGTTCTGCAGCAGCCGGGCATCATTGCCCGCGGGCGAAGCGGTGATGATCTTGCCCTCGGGCAGAAAGGACGCGGCGGTTTTAACCAGGGGATGGTCCTGGGAAATCTCGTAGGGCCCGCCTTCCTGGTAGCACTCCACTTGGATGGGATTGACCTGCAGCCACGGCTCCGCCGCTTCCAGGGATCTCACCGCGGCGAGAATATCGTTTTCGATGATCTCCTTGGTCAGCCCAGGGTAGTAGTGCACACAGATCTTGAATGTGCACTCGGCCGGCACGGTGGATCCCGCATCGCCGCCGTGGATTTCCCCCACATTGAGGGTGGGGGGAGGCAGCAGCGGATGCTTGTACTTGAGCAGCCACTTGTGCTCCAGCTCATTGAGGCGGGCCATGAGTTTTACTGCGTACTCAATGGCGTTTTCCCCTTCCCACTTGCGTCCGGAATGGATGGCCTTACCCAGGAAGGAGAACTTGTAGAAGATGAAGCCCATGTGACCCACCTGCAGGTGCAGATCGGTGGGTTCGCACACCACCGCGCCATCGGCCTTAAAGCCCTGTACCGCAAAGGCCAAGGTACCGTTGCCGCCCCCCTCCTCGTCGATCACGCTCTGGAAGAAGACATCCCCCTTGAGCTTGAGGCCTGCGGACTTGACTAAATCGATGGCGGCCAAGGCCGCGGCCAGGCCGCCCTTCATATCGGTAGTCCCTAAACCCTGGATGACTCCCTCCACCTCGGCACCGCTGAAGGGATCGAAGGCCCACAGCTTCCGTTCACCGTAGGGCATGGTATCCACATGGCCGTTGAGCACCAGGGACCTGCCGCCCCCCGTTCCCGGGAAAATGCCCAAGAGGTTAGGGCGGTCTTGGTAGTTGTGACCGGGATTGCCCTCCCCGTACCTGCGGATACCTTCCTGGATCAGCTCTTCGTTCACTTCCCGAAACTCGTATGTTCCGCCCATGGCCGCGATCTGCTCGGCCAGGAACTGCTGCCCCTTAAGCTCCCGGCCCCCTTCGATGCCGTGGCCGATGACGCTGGTGTCAATGCGCACCAGCTCCTGGAGCAGCCTAATGTATTTATCCCGGTTCTGCCTTAAGGCAGCCTGCAGACGATCAGTCATGCCCTCACCACCCTAATACTTCTTCAGGGTATCGATGACCAGATCCCAGAAACGCTCCTGATCGAGCTCCAGGGCCACATCCACGTTGGCGGGTTTGCCGGTACGGAAATAGAAATCGCACACGGTCCGGCCGTAGCAGGCTCCCCGGGTGGTTTCCACTATCACCGGTACCTTTTGGGTCTTAATCAAGGTGGGATCGATCACGTGGGCCACCGCGCACACATCGTGCAGGGGAGGCGCATCGAAGTTGAACACTCTCTTGTAGGTGTAGCCGAAGAACTTGAGCAGCTCCACCACGAGATCAGCCACAGGTGAGCCGATCTGGGCGATCCGCTCCACCACCTCGGGGTACGCCTTGGCCTGATGGGTGAGATCCAGCCCCACCATGGTAATGGGCAGTCCGCTTTCAAACACGATGTGGGCAGCCTCCGGGTCCACGAAGATGTTGAACTCCGCGGAGGGAGTGTGGTTCCCCAGTCCGTAGGCACCGCCCATGAGCACAATCTCCTTAATCCCCTGCTTGATCCGGGGCTCCTTCAGCAAAGCCAAGGCGATGTTGGTCAGGGGACCGGTGGGCACCAGGACCAATTCCTTATCGTACTTGAGACACTCTTCGATGATGAAATCCACCGCGCTCTTGTCCTCGGGCTGCCTGGTGGATTCGGGGAACTCGGGCCCGTCCAAACCGGTTTCGCCATGGATGTCATCGGCAACTACCTGATCCCTGAACAAGGGACGGTCCTGTCCGGCGTACACCGGCACATCGATCCCGGCGAAACTGCAGACGTTGAGCGCGTTGCGCAGGGTTTTTTCTAAGACCTGATTGCCGGCCACCACGGTGATGCCCCGCAGATCGAGTTTCTCGTGCTTGGCCGCGACTAGCATAGCTACTGCATCATCATGTCCAGGATCCACATCTAGGATGATTTTGGTCTTCAACGCACAACCCCTTTCTTAAAATGGCTGTTTATCCGTTTCCCTTCTCTGCTGGCGGATCATGCTGAAGGTGATAGCCACCACGGTGGCCACATAAGGCAGCATGAGCATGAACTGGGAGGGAAAGCCCAGGTTCTGCAGGCGTGCGCCCACACCTTCGGTGAAGCCGAAGAAGAGGCTGGCCAGCCAGGTGGTGATGGGCGAAATGCCTCCGAAATACATGGCCGCAACCCCGATGAACCCGCGGCCGTTAGTCATGTTTTCAATGAACTGGGTAGTGTAGCCCAGGGAAAGGTGTGCCCCCGCCAGACCGCCTAAAACTCCGCTGATCAAAAGGGCCTGGAGTTTCTTCACCGTCACATTCACTCCCGCGGTTTCCACCGCCAGCGGGTGCACGCCGGTAAAGCGCAGCCTGAGTCCCCAGACCGTTTTGTAGATCAGGAAGTGGAACACAAACACCAAGACGATCCCCAGGTAGTCCATGAGGTTGTAGTTGTTGAACAAGGTATCCAGCACCGGATGGGCTGCCAAGATGGACAGGTTGATGCGGGGTATGGGCGAGATCCGGGGACTGTAGAAGCTGCCGGCGACCCCGAACCAGTTGACCAGTAGGAAGCGGGTAAAGGCCAGGCTGAACATGTTCACGGCAATACCGGCAACCAAGACGTTGGCCTTGAACCGCAGGTGAATCAGGGCCATGAGCGCGGCGATCAAAACGCCCGCGGCCACAGCGGCCAAAATGCCCACAATCCAGCTGCCGGACCAGTAGCTCGCCGCCACGGCCATAAAGGCGGAAACCAACATGATGCCCTCGATGCCCACATTGGTGATGGCGGCAAGCTCGGTAACGATCACACCCAAGGCCGCGAGCAAAATAGGTGTGGACATGCGGATGGTGGCCCGCACAAGGGTTAAGGTAAGCACGTCGGAGAATCTAAACAACTTCCGCCCCTCCCTTCTGGTAGGAGAGTCGCCGCCTGATGACGATGATGGCTTCGGCCGCGGCAAAGAGAATGATCACTGCTTCCATGATCCCGATGAGCTCCCGGGGAATGCCCGTGAAGCGCTCCATGCCCACCGCCCCAGACTTCAGGGCCGCCAGGAAGAAGGCCACAAAGGGCAGGACTTTCAAGTTGTTCCTGGCCAAGAGGGCGACCATGATGCCGTCAAAGCCCAGGCTTTTGGAGAAGTTGTCCAAGAAGTAGCCGTGGATGCCCAAAACCTGAATGGCCCCGGTGATGCCGCCAATGAAACCGCTGAGGACCATGGCCCCCACCATGATGGAGCGGGCTTGGAAACCGGCGTAGGTGGCGAACTGCGGATTGAGTCCCACCGTTTTGATCTTGTAGCCCAGGGTGGTGTAATCCATGAGCCAGATGAAAAAGAGGACAATCCCCAGGGCGATGTACACCCCGATGTTGGCCCGGCTGGGCATGAGGATGCGGGCCAGGCGCGCGCTTTCCTGGATGTTAGGTGTTTGCGGCACGCCGATATGGGGATTCTTAAACAGGTGGTTCACGATGTAGCTGGTGAAATAGATGGCCACATAGTTGAGCATGATCGTGGTGCAGACCTCATTCACGCGGTAAGCCGCCCGCAGAAAGCCTGGGATGAGCGCCCACAGGGCGCCCGCCAGACCCGCGAGGAGCAAAACCAGCGTGATGTGGAGAAAACTGGGCAGGCCGACGATGGTGTAGCCGAAGTAGGCTGCGGCCATGGCACCGAAATACAGCTGTCCCTCCACGCCCACGTTGAACACCGAAGCCTTCGAGGAGATGGCAAAGGCCAGTCCGGAAAGGAGCAGCGGCACAAAGCGCTCCAGGGTACCGCCGAAGTTAAAGCGGCCGGAAAACGCTCCGTTGAAAAGGGCCGTGTAGGCTTCTCCGATGTTGTGCCCCTCCACCAGCATGAGCCCGGTGCCGATGATAAACCCAATAAGGACCGCCACCAGCACATTGAGGGGCGCCTGCAGCTTATCTAGACGATCCAGCAGATTAAGCTTCAACTACCTTCTCCTCCTCTCCCTGGGCCTTTGCGTACTCGCCGCCGGCCATCATCAGGCCCAAGACCTGCTCATTGGCCTCGGAGGCGGGCAGGATCCCCACGATTCTACCTTCATACATCACCGCGATGCGATCGCTTAAGGACAGCACCTCTTCCAAGTCAGCGGATACCAAGAGAATCGCTTTACCTTCTTCCCGCTGAGCGATAAGAATGGAACGAATGAATTCAATGGAACCGATGTCCACACCGCGGGTGGGATGGGCCGCAATCAGAAGCTGCGCGTCCTCCGAGACCTCCCGGGCCACCACTACCTTCTGCCTGTTGCCGCCGGAGAGGTTGCGGGTGGGAATCCGGTAATCACCCGGGCGGATATCGTATTCCTCCACCAGTCTGCTGGCGAGCTCCCGCACGGCCTGGCCCCGGATCACGCCGTTTTTGGAGAGCGGCGGGCGCTTGAGCTTGGTGGCCACGAGGTTCTCCGCCACCGTCAGCTCGGCGCAAAGGCCGGAGCGGTTGCGGTCTTCTGGGATGTGGGACACCCCGCGCTCGCGGATTTCACCAGGTGGCAGGTTGGTGATCTTGGTACCGGAGACGAAAATATCCCCCTGATCCACCCGGCGCAGCCCGGTTAACACCTCAACCAGCTCACTTTGGCCGTTGCCATCCACTCCGGCAATCCCCAGGATCTCCCCCGCGTGCACCTGGAAGGAGACGTTCTTGAGATCGGAAAGTCTGCGCCTGCCCCGGGCGGACACTCCCTGCACATCCAGGACAACACCGCCCCTCTTTCCTTCGGGCGCTTTGATGTTCAGGAACACTTCCCGGCCCACCATGAGCGTGGCAATCTTCTCCTTAGTGGCTTCACTGGCCAGCAGCGTTCCCTGGACCCGGCCGTCCCGCATGACCGTGATCCGATCGGAAATGGCCAGCACTTCCTGGAGCTTATGGGAGATGAAAATCACCGTTTTCCCGTGCTCCTTGAGGGAGCGGATCACCTTAAAGAGGTCCTCGGTTTCCTGGGGAGTGAGCACTGCCGTGGGTTCATCTAGGATCAGCACTTCTGCCCCCCGGTAGAGGGCTTTGATGATCTCCACCCGCTGGGCTTCCCCCACGGAGTTGTCGATAATCCTGCTTTCCGGGCGGATTGCCAGGCCATACTCCTCAGAAAGTGCCCTAATCTTTTCCGCCGCGGCGTCGTAATCCACCACGCTGCGCCGGTTAGGTTCAAAGCCCAGGATGATGTTCTCCACAACGGTCATGGAAGGGGCCAGCATGAACTCCTGGTGCACCATGCCAATGCCCAGGTGCATGGCGTCCCGGACGGAGTGGATAACCTGCTTCTGACCGCGGACGTAGATCTCGCCCAGATCGGGCTGGAGAACTCCGTAGAGGATGTTCATCAGGGTGGATTTGCCGGCTCCGTTTTCGCCCACCAGGGAATGGACCTCCCCCTTCTCCACCGAGAAGTCCACACCCTTCAGGGCCAGCACATTCGGGAACTGTTTGACGATCCCGGTCATTTTTACGATTGGTTCCATCTGCCCTTCCTCCTAGTCAGGCCCGGGAAAATCCCGGGCCTGAACTCACTGTTAGTTCCTCCTGAAGCCCTCGTAGGTCTCCACAACGATTTCGCCGGCCTTAACCTTCTCGGTCAGCTCGGCGACCTTGTCCAGGATCTCCATGGGGAAATCGTCTCCGAGGACTCCCCGCATGACGGACATATCGGTGAGGCTGACACCGCCGTTGGCAATGTCCATGTAGAGAACTTCGCCACCCTGCCAGGTGCCGTCCACAACTTTCTGCACCATGAGGTAGGCCGCCTGGTCAACCCGCTTGAGCATGCTGGTAACGATGGAGCCAGGATAGATGCCGTCCTGATCCAAGTCGACACCGATGGCGTATTTGCCTTCCTCATAGGCAGCTTCCAGAATACCATTGCCGGTACCGCTGGCCACGTTCATCACCACGTCTGCACCCTGCTCATACTGGGAAAGGGTGAGCTCTTTACCCCGCACCGGATCGCTGAAGCTGCCGGCGAAGGCCACGAGCACTTGGATCTCAGGATCGATGTAAGCGGCGCCCTGTTTGTAGCCCACGAGGAAGTCGTGGAGAACGGGGATATCCATGCCGCCTACCCAGCCGATGATCTTCTCGCTGTTGACGCCGGGCAGGTGATCCATCTGGGTCCACATGGCCGCCACAGCGCCGGCCAGGAAGGAACCTTCGTTCTGGGCAAACACAGCGGAAACTACGTTGGGCTGCTCCACGACACCGTCAATGATCCCGAACTTGGTGTTGGGGAAATAGCCGGCGTTGCGGTCCAAGATCTCCTGGAACTGGGTGGAGCTGGCGATCACCAGATCATAACCGGCATCGGCCATGGCCACCAGGTTCTGCTCCCAGTCGGCCGGGTTGCCCGACTCCAGTACCCGCACTTCAATGCCGAAATCCTCGATGGCGCGCTGCAGGCCTTGGTAGGCGCTGTCGTTAAAGGACTGGTCGCCCAGGAAGCCGGAGAGAACCAGGGCTACCCGGATGGGCTGGGCCAGAACTGCAGTGCTCATCAGCAGAACCAAAGCTAGACTGAAAACCACTACGAGTTTCTTATTCACGGCATATCCTCCTCGCATTTATTCTTCAGCTCAGACTCTTGGCGGAACAAAGCTACGGCTGACTCCAGCGCATCACCTCCCT